>JALZID010000384.1 GCA_030860485.1 Pseudomonadota bacterium
AGACCACCCCTCGCGGGATTGCCCTTGCCTTCGGCTAGTAGTTGCATTTGTCCTACAATAGGACATTACCGGTACTCCTACAGGGGACTTTCACCCCATAAGTTCATGCCCATGTCGGGCGTACACAAAGAAAAAACCCGCCGTGCGGCGGGTTAAATTGCCCTGTCGTAGGCAAGTTTAAAACAGGTAATACCCGTTACAGTCGTCCGACGCAGGTGTAATATCCCAGAGACGCAGGTGTAATATCCCAGATCGGAGGAGCCGCTGTAGTTACGCACGTTCCATCATCATCGCCGACCAGGCCAAAAGCGGTTGCGGCGCCCGCGGGCGCTCGAAGCACACCCGAGCCCGGCGCGCTGTCATCGATCTTGACGTCCAGCTCCCTCATGACGTTGACGGGGATTTGCCGCCCGATGATGAGGTGCAGCCGCAAAGGACCGGTTCCCCCGGGGAAAAGGTACTGATTGGTCCGGGCCAGCAGAAGCGAGCCATTCCACGGGTTGGTGGGTGCTCGCGTTGGGGCGGTGGGGTCGGTGTAATCAGTGGCGTCTGCGGCTGTGCCTAGATTAGGTGCCTTGCAGAAAACCTGCTGCGGACAGATGAGCCCATACCGCCGCGGCCTCGCCGAAATCGCCGCTGTCTATACTCCCGTTGGCATTACCGCCGGGGTCAGTGTCACAGCCTGCCAATACAGCAGTGCCAATAGCGGCGCAGGCGTTGGCTGCACTCATATCCCCCGGGATCGCGCGATAGCGATCGACGAATCCGTAGTACGCCGCCTGAACTGCAGAAGCCTGGTCCGCCAGGTTACGCACCCGCGCGCTGGTAATCAGCTCCTGGCCCTTCAGGATCCCGCCGAGCAGGAGGCCGATGATGACGAGCACGATGGCGATCTCGACGAGCGTGAATCCGCCCTGTGCAGCCCCTGGTTTTCATGTGTCTCTCCTCCAAACAAGCCGGCGGTATACTGGGCATAGCGCATGCCATCGCGCTAACTTATTGATATGTGTTAACTTGTACTAAGAGCCCCGTACCGATGCTCTACCCGGATGTTGGCCGATCGACGACACCGTCGAAATCCCAACAAGGGCTTGAAAAGGCATACCTGTCGCCCAGAAGCGCCGGCTCAGCCGATTCCAAGTTGTATCGCGATGGCGTGCTCGACGGAGCGCATGTCCGCGGGGGTCCGTTTCCCGATGTGCTCCTTGAGCCGCCGTTTGCTTACCGTCGTGCCCCGGTCTCATCGCTTTGCGGTGATGTCCATCGACGGTCACGTAGTGCCGGGCTCGATGTCCACCTCAGCGAGCGTCGCCCGCCGCCTCGCCCAGGATCCCGCGAGCCCGCCGGAACACCGCATCCAGCATCTCCACGGTCAGCCGCCCCGTGAAGGTGTTCTGCTGGCTCGGGTGGTAGGAGGCGATCAAACTCACGTCCCCGAGGTCCACGCCGTGCCCGTGTTGGAACCGGGGCAGGGGCGATGGGATCGGGCGCGCCAGGGCGCGGCGCGCGCCGAGGTAGGCGCGGAACGCGAGTTGGCCGAGTGCTACGACCACCCGTACTCGCGCCAGCAAGGTCAGTTCCCGGACAAGGAATTTCCGGCAGGCATCGAACTCCTCGCGCAGGGGTTTGTTGCCGGGGGGCGCGCAGCGGACCGCGGCGGTGACGTAGCAGTCGTGTAGCCGGAGGCCGTCGCCGCGGTGCTCCGAATGCGGTCGATCGGCAAAACCGGTGGCATATAGCGAACGGAACAGCCACTCGCCGCTGCGGTCGCCGGTGAACACCCGTCCGGTGCGGTTCCCTCCATGGGCCGCTGGGGCCAGGCCCAGCACCAGGAGCCGGGCCCGCGGGTCCCCGAAGCCGGGCACGGGTTTCCCCCAATAGTCCGATCCCGCGAAGCGCCGTACCTTTTCGCGCGCCACGCGCTCGCGATGGATGCGGAGACGCGGGCAGCGCGTGCAGGCGATGACTGCTTTTTCCAACGCGGTCAATGGGTCGGCGTCTGAATGCACGGATCCTCCGGGACGGCGGGTCACAAGATCATACGGACAAAGCGTGCCGACCGACATCGTCGGGGCGCCGAGTCGACGCTCCGCTCCGGGCGAGACCGCCCGGCCGGTGGCGGCTCACGAGGCGCCCAGCGGCTTCCGCAACGAGGGTTTCCCCTCGGACGGGCCGGGTTAGACTAGGGTGCCACAAACTCCAAATGGGAGGAACGATGGCCGATCACGACCACCGCTGCGGGCCCCATCACCATCCGAACGGAACGGCGGAGGGCCGGCTGGTCACCACCGATCCCGTCTGCCGCATGAGCGTCAAACCGGACACCGCGTTCCGGATGGCCTACGCCGGTAACACGTATCTATTCTGCTGCGATGGCTGTCTCGAACGCTTTCGGTCCGCCCCTGAGCGATATCTAGAGCCTGCGGCACCTGCGATCAAGGCCCCACGATCGGCGTCGAGTCCCGCGGCGCCCTCGGGGCGCTACAGTCTACCCCATGCACCCGGAGGTCGAGTCGCCGCGACCGGGGGGCTGCCCGAAGTGCGGGGTGGCGCTGGAGTCCCTGGCGCCCGTCGGTTCGGAGCGCGGGACCGAGTACGTCTGTCCTATGCACCCCGAGGTCGTCGAGGACCGGCCGGCCCTGGGCGTCGATCCGGCCCCGCTCACCGGTCATTCCGAACGCCTGCGGGCGGATGGCCAGATCGCCATGTATGTTGCCATCGAGGGGCGTGCGGCTGGGCTCGTCGGGGTCGCGGATGCGATCAAGGCCAGTACCCCGGAGGCCGTGGCGGCCTTGCACGGGCAGGGTCTCAAGGTGGTGATGCTGACCGGGGACCACTGGAGCACCGCCCGGGGCCGTGGCCGCCAAGCTCGGCATCGACGCGGTCGAGGCGGAGGTCCTGCCGGACCAGAAGGTGGCCGTCGTGAAAAGGCTACAGGAGGCCGGAGGTCGGGTGCTGATGGCGGGCGACGGCGTCAACGACGCGCCGGCCCTCGCCGAGGCAACGGTCGGCATCGCCGTGGGCACGGGCGCCGATGTTGCGATGGCGAGCGCCGGTGCGACCCTCGTCAAGGTGCGTCACACGTGTGACGTTTGTTGCATGGTCGAGTTGCGATGGCGAGCGCCGGTGCGACCCTCGTCAAGGGCGATCTGCGCGGTATCGTGCGGGCCATACGTCTCGGCCATGCCACCATGCGCAATATCCGCCAGAACCTGTTCTTCGCCTTCCTCTACAATGCCCTCGGGGTCCCGGTGGCGGCCGGCGTCTTGTATTCGCGCTTCGGGGTCCTACTTTCGCCCATCGTAGCGGCCGCGGCGATGAGCCTGAGCTCGGTATCGGTCATCGGCAATGCGCTGCGCCTGCGGCGCGTGAAGTTATGACAGGGGATTGATGAGTGTGGGAAGACGATTACTGCGGGCGTGCCAGGTAGCTCACGACCGCGATCACACCGAGTATCAGACCCATGTAACCGGCAAGGAGGGCCATGCCGGCGAGCTTCTTGCCGCGATACTCCGTGGTGTCTTTGATGGCCTTGTGCGCGCACACCACCGCGGCCAGCGAAAAGATGAAAAAGAACGGTACGACGAAACCGACGACCCCGGTGACGAAACCCGTGATCGCGAGCTCGGAGGTCGCGGTCAGCGGGGGCTCGGTGGTCTTGGAGACCTGCATCCAGCGATACCAGGTTTTGGATAGGGTCCATACCAGGAACGGCCAGATCACCAGGAGATCGAGACGGAAGAACCCCTCGCCCTCACCCTTGACTTGGGCGAGCTCGTATATGATATAGACCGCTATCGGGACGATCGGATAGTAAAGCACCCAGGCGCTCTTGCCCTTGACCTCGGTGCGCAGCAACGCCGGGACGCACAGCAGGATCGTGACGGCACCCAGTAACTGGATCTCGGTATCGCTGAGGTTCATATAGGGGGGTCTGGATCACTCTTGACTCAATCACTCTATGTCGCCGGCGCCACGATAGCAACCACGAGCGCGCCTATCAGGCCCGGGGCGTCCCGTTTCCCCTTACGATTGGAGAAACCAGCATGAAGGCATTCCCGCCCTTGAACCGTTCCAGGCCGTACCGTCGCCTCGGCCGAGCTTGTCTCTTGCCCGTCCTATTGCTGTGGGGCGCCGGTGGCGCGGCGGCGGTCGAGATCACAGTCAGCAAGACGCCCCAATGCGGGTGTTGCAAGAAGTGGGTGGACCATCTGCGGAACAACGGGTTCGAGGTGGAGGTCGTGGATATGGATAGTGTGGAGCCCGTGAGGCGCCAGAATGGGGTCCCGGCCGCGCTCGCTTCATGCCATACCGCGGTCGTGGACGGCTATGTGGTGGAAGGCCATGTGCCGGCGGATCTCATCAAGCGTCTCCTGAACGAGCGGCCTAAGGTCAAGGGGCTGGCGGTGCCTGGGATGCCGATGGGCTCGCCGGGGATGGAAGGGCCGCAAAAACACCCCTACCAGGTGTTGACCTTCGATGGCGAGGGGGAGACCTCCGTCTACGCCGATCGCTGAGGGGTTGTGAACACGACCCGCCGGGCGGGCGTTCTATATGCGGCGCAGTTCGTGGACCGTGACCTCAGGGGGGCAATTCAAGCGTACCCCGACGATTGAGGAACCGGCGCCTACCGAGGTGTATCCCTTGAGTCCGTGGTAGGTCCAAGCGCCGCGTGCCATGCGCCGTGGGCACTTGGCGTCGTATAGAAGGGGCGCGCCACCGGGCAGGCACAGCTGTCCCCCGTGGGTATGGCCGCACAGCAGTAGATCGATGCCCGCATGGGCGGCGTGCTGATAGATCTCGGGGGAGTGGGCGAGCAGGATCGAGACGGATCCTGGGCCGATGTTCCGGCAGGCCCGCTCCAGGTTATCGGCGCGGTAGTAGTGCGGGTCGTCGATCCCGATCAGATGAATGGCATCGTCTCCCCGCCGCAGTATGGCCGATTCGTTGAGCAGCACATGGATCCCCAGCGCCTCGATGCCCGGCACCATGCGTATCGAGTCATGGTTTCCGAGCACCCCATAGACCGGGTCCTTGAGGTGGGCGCGCACGCGGCACAGACCCTCGAGGGCGCGGTCGAACGGGCCGAAGGTCCGGTAGCGGTAATCGCCGGTTAGCACGCAGGCGTCATAATCGAGCCCCTGGACGCGCTCCGCCAAGACCTCGGGGAAGTCCTCGTGCATGTCGAGGTGCAGATCGGTGAGGTGCAGGACCTTGAAGCCATCGAAGGCTGGGGGCAGGTCCAGGATATGGACGTGGTGATGGCGTAGCTCGATGGACATGGCGTTTTGCCGTGCGCGCCCGAGGAGGCCGCAGAAGCGCAAGCCGGCGCGGATCACCGCGTGCACCGAGTACCAGTTTTCGAGGTGGAAGAACTTGATTCCCCGGCCGAAAACCAGCGCCTCCTGATCGGCCTCGATGCCGAGCCGTTGCCTGAGATGCAGCGGTCCCACCCGCCCGTCGAGCCACTCGAACACATCGGGCTGGGTCGGCATGCGGAGCGGCGCAGCGTGGGGTTCCGGGTTCAGGCCACCAGTCCTGTCGTAGGCCAATCTCAATGGCACGGTGCTGTCCTCACGTTGTACGTCTATATGGGTGGTATTGGGCGGGCGACTGGGCGTCCTCCTTCCCTGTCATGTCGCTTTCCGCCCCTGCTTCCCGGCGTTTTCCCAATTCTTGGACGCCCTTGCCTCCGGTCATAGGCAGCATACGTGCCAGCGTCGAGCTGTCGGCCTCGGTGCCCGCGCTGCGCGCGATAGAACGGGGGTTCGCGGCACCGCAGGATGGCCCATGGCATCACCGCCGGGGCCGGGCCGGCGCTCCCGATCTGCCGAGGCGTTGCCATTAGGCGACGGCGCGTTGCATCGCTTGCGATTGCCGGCCGCCTGATGCAACGAGGCGTTGCCGTTAGGCGACGGCGGCGTTGCATCGCTTGCCCGGGGACGGAGGAGGTTAAAATCGCCGCACCTGTCGGGAGATCCGGGCAGGGCGTTCGAAGTGGGCTCAGAATACGGCCTGTGCCGGCGGCGATGCACGGTGCTATTTCACAAGATCTCTGTGAAATAGCACCCAAACGGCTATCCCCGGCCGTGCACCAGACGGCACAGCCGGCCCGCGATCCCGAGCAGCAGCACCCCGGCCGCGAGCGGTACGACGACCAGGATCACGAAGAAGTCCGCCTGTACCGCACCGCGTTCTCGGATTCCAGGATTTCCTCGCCAGGTAGCCCGCCGGCAGATTGGCCGCGAAGCTCGAAACCACACCCCCATGAGCATCGCGGCCATGGAGACCGGCGCGATGCGAACACAGGCACAGCTCGCCAGCGTGGTCGCCGGCCGCCTTATGCGTCTCAGAGGAGACTGGGATCATACACCGGCAGGCTTCTTGCCTATCCGCTTACGTTACGCGCCGGCCAACGGGGGTGGGAGGTCGTGGAGCGCGCGAAAACCCGAACGTTCTGACCGGTGCCGCTCCACAGGACTCGGGCCGTGGCGCGAACTGGCGGTATCGATGTCGCGGCGTCGAGTGGATTTGCAGGGGACTTGTAGCCCCTGGGGCGCGGATTAGCCACACCCGCCAAGGTGGCTGTGGCGAGGACTGCCTGACCAGCGCTTCCCGTCGCGCCGCAGGATTGATTTCCGGCCAATGGGGGAGTCTACTCATGAAACCCCGCCATGCTATGGCCGGCCATTGGAGCCTGTATCAGGAATCGCTCGAAATTCGAGCAAGGGAGTGGATCGATGAATCGGGGTATCAGAAACTGGGGGGCCGGGACCTTGGCCCTAGGGCTCTTTGCTGTGCTCGTCCTCGGCACCTCGGGGCTTGCGCAGGCGCAGCCCCAGGTAGTTGGGCAGTGGAGGACCCGCCCCGAGCTTATGCCCATCAACCCCGTCCATGCGGGGCTGTTGCAGACTGGAAAGGTCCTGGTAATCGCCGGGTCCGGCAACCTCCCCACAGAGACCGTCTACAAGGCGGCCGTGTGGAACCCATCCACGGGCAACATCGTGATCCAGAATATACCCTGGGACTTGTTCTGCAATGGCATGTCCTTTCTCCCCGATGGTCGGGCACTCATCACGGGTGGTAGCAAGCCCTACCCGACTAATCAGTTCAAGGGGCTGCGGAATACCACGATTTTCGATCCCGAGACGTCGAACTTCCAACGGGTCCAAGACATGGCCCACGGCCGTTGGTATCCCACCAACGTCGCCTTACCGAATGGTACAACCGCCACGTTCTCCGGACACGACGAGCCCGACCAGGCCAACAGGACATTCGAGATCTACACACCGGGCAGTGGGTGGAGTCCGGAGCACTCGAATGGTTGGCCCGTGGTCCTCCCCGGAATCTATCCACGGGCTCACTTGATTCCCCAGGGTGATTTGTTTTTCTCGGGCTGGCAGCTTGACTCACAACGTCTCGACCTTTCGACATTTACGTGGAGCCAGAACGTAGCCAGAACCAGATATGGCACTGCCCGTCGTTATGGCTCTTCCGTTCTGCTCGGCTTGCGTCCTCCGGAGTATGCCGCGACCATCTTGATCGCGGGTGGTGGGACGGGTTCCGAATCGACGAACAGTGCCGAGAGTATCGACCTATCCATTACTTCGCCACAGTGGCAGTACACCGGCTCTATGAACTACAAGCGTGTGGAGCATAACGCCGTCCTCCTTCCGGACGGTCGGGTGCTGGCTGTCGGTGGATCGAAGATCAACAACCGTGAGGATACTGATGGCGCGGGTCGATTCTCCGAGATGTACGACCCGGAGACCGGCGATTGGACTATCATGGCTCAGCAATCGTACTGGCGTTTCTACCATTCCATGGCCTTACTACTGCCGGATGGTCGGGTGGCATCCTTTGGTGGCAATCCACAGCAGGGAGTCTACGAACAACACGTAGAGATATACTCGCCCTCGTATCTCTATACGAGTAGCGGAGCCTCCGCACCTAGGCCGACAATGGCCGACGTGCCGGACCAGATCGCCTATGCAGAGCCTTTCGAGGTGACGGTGGATATTCCCCCAGGGGAGATCATCCGAGAAGCCGTGCTAATGCGGCCTGGGGCTCCAACTCACGCCTTCGACATGGAACAACGGCTGGTCGAGATCGACATCGCGGCGGTCCTGGGTGGAACGCTGCGCCTGGTCGGGCCGCCGAATGCGAACATCGCCCCGCCGGGATATTACCTGCTGTTCTTGATCGACTCGGCGGGGGTGCCATCGGTGGCCAGCTTCGTGCACCTTGGACCCGGTGCCGACAGCCCGAGGGTCGACCCACCGCCGGACGGGCCGCCGCTGGACGGGCCGCCACCGGGCAATCCACCGCCGGACGCGCCGCCACCGGCACCCACACCACCGATATGCTCGGGCCGATCGGCGACCATCTTCGTGGCCAGCGGGAACATCTTCGGTGGTCCGGATGACGGGCTTCCGTACAGCGGCCGCCTGCGCGGGACCGGAGGTGCGGATGTGATCGTCGGTACCGCGGGGAACGACATCCTGGAGGGTTTAGGCGGAAACGACTGGATATGCGGCGGCCCTGGGAACGATCTCATCAAGGGCGGCCCGGGGAAAGACAGGCTGTTCGGCGGGCCCGGCAGGGACAAGCTTGCCGGCGGCCCCGGCTTCGATCCCTGCAACGGCGGGCCCGGCAGGGACACGTTCACCAGCTGCGAACGGATCCGGAACCGCTAGCCGGCGATTTCGGCGGCCCCGCCGCCTCCATCGGACAACCTCCTCACCAACCGGGGCTTCGAGTCGGACGCGACCGGTTGGTGGGGCGCGAGCGAGGGACGGTCGGCCACGGCCCGAACGCCCGGTTGCCCGTCCCGTGCCGGCCCTGCCGGCAATAGACCGACGCCGATGACGATCGTCCCGTCTCCCCCACGGTGCGCCCCCGCGTTGACACCCCCTATGCGATCCCCTAGGCTGCCCACAGCGCCGATTTGAGATCAGCTTGCGGGCGCTCTATAAATACCGGCTAAAGCGATGCGGCCCGCTTTAGCGCACGAGCTCTGCGGGCTTTTTCGTTACGGGGGGTCGGGGTGGTCGGCAGTGCGGACGAATGGGGGCTCGACACCCGCGCGGTGCGGGCGGGGCAGGTCCGCTCCTCGGAGATGGAGCAGAGCGAGCCCATCTTCGCGACCTCGAGCTTCGTCTTCGCCAACGCCGCGCAGGCCGCCGCGCGCTTCTCAGGCCAGGAACCCGGAAACATCTACTCGCGCTTCACGAACCCGACGGTGCGGGTCTTCGAGGAGCGGCTTGCGGCGATGGAGGGCGGGGAACGCTGTGTCGGGACCGCCTCCGGTATGGGCGCGATCTTATCGACCTGCCTGGCGCTCTTGAAGGACGGCGACCACATCGTCTCGTCACGCGCGATCTTCGGGACCACGGTCGGGCTCTTCAATAACATCCTAGCGAAGTTCGGCGTGCTGACGAGCTTCGTGCCGCTCGCCGACTACCCGGCCTGGGAGGCGGCCATCCGGCCCGAGACGCGGATCCTGTTCCTGGAGACGCCCTCCAATCCACTGACGGAGATCGCCGACATCGAGCGCCTCGCGGGGATCGCCCACCGGCACGGCGCGCTCCTCGTGGTCGATAACTGCTTCTGCACCCCCGCCCTGCAACTGCCGCTGTCCCTGGGCGCGGACCTCATCATCCATTCCGGGACCAAGTACCTGGATGGGCAGGGACGCTGCGTGGGGGGCGCGGTCATCGGCACAAAGGCGGTGGTCGGCGAGGCGGTGTTCAACTGTCTCCGGAGCGGCGGGGCCAGCATGAGCCCCTTCAACGCCTGGGTGTTTCTCAAGGGCCTCGAGACCCTGGGACTACGCATGCGGGCGCACTGTGAGCATGCGATGCAGGTTGCGGCTCATCTCGAACGACATCCCCGGGTCTCGCGCGCCTACTACCCGGGGCTTTCATCGCACCCGCAACATGCGCTCGCGCGGCGCCAGCAGCGCGGGTTTGGCGGAATCGTATCTTTCGATGTCACGGGGGGCCGCGAGGAGGCCTGGCGGGTGATAGACCGCGTGCGCATCTTCTCCATCACGGCAAACCTCGGCGACGCCAAGAGCACCATCACCCATCCCGCGACCACCACCCACGGGCGCCTCAGCGTCGAGGAACGCGCCGAGGCCGGGATCGGGGAGTCGCTCATCCGCCTGTCGGTCGGTCTCGAGGACCCCGACGATCTCTGCCGCGACCTCGATCGGGCGCTCGATGGCGCGTGAGCCTAGGCTACCCATCGCGGAGTTGCCTTCTTGCGTTCACCCCCTCCTAACCTCCCTGTTCGCAAGGGGAGACTCTACCAGTCTCCGCCTTCACAAGGGGGAGATTTAGAGGGGGTCAACGCCGCGGCTTGGGAGTCGCGGCGGTTGCGCAGCCCCTCCGTAGCGTGTAGATTTCCACCCCCGGGCGCCGCTTTTGGAGATCTCGCGCCGGTGTGTCGTGACAAGCAAACAATCGGATGGGGAAAGCCCCCCGGCCACCGGAACAGAACTATAAAGGCAGTTTTCCCGCGGTGGTCGGGGTGTCGCGCAGGTTCACCCCCATAGCATTTGCCCCATGGTACTCACCATTTCCATGAATCGGAGGGGTTTCCACGATGCCAGGACGTAACTTCCTGTTCATCCCCGGGCCGACCAACGTCCCCGAGCGGATCCTGAACGCCATGCACATCTCCCAGGAGGACATGCGCGCGATCGACTTCCCGTCCTTCACGATCCCGCTGTTCCAGGACGTGAAGAAGGTCTTCAAGAGTAAAGACGGACAGGTCTTCCTCTTCCCGGCCTCGGGCACGGGCGGCTGGGAGGCCGGGATCACGAACACCCTCTCGCCCGGGGACAAGGTACTGGCCTCCGGTTTCGGGCACTTCAGCAACCTCTTCATCGATCTGTGCCAGCGCCACAAGCTGGATGTGCAGGCCCTGGAGATCGATTGGGGGGAAGGCGTCCCGGTCGAAAGATACGCCGACATCCTGGCGAAGGACACGAAGCACGAGATCAAGGCCGTGCTCGCGACCCACAACGAGACCGCGACCGGCGTGACCAGCGATATCCCCGCGGTGCGCAGGGCCATGGACGCCGTGAAGCACCCGGCCCTGCTGTTCGTGGACGGGGTCAGCTCCGTGGCGAGCATCGACTTCCGCATGGACGAGTGGGGCGTGGACGTCGCCATCTCGGGCTCGCAGAAGGGCTTCATGCTGCCGACCGGGTTGGCCATCCTGTGCGTTAGCCAGAAGGCCCTGGCGGCGCGCAAGGACGCGAAATGCCCGCGCTGCTTCTTCGACTTCGAGGACATGATCAAGACCAATGTCAACGGCTACTTCCCGTATACGCCGGCCACGATCCTATTGCGGGGATTGCGGGCCGCGGTGGACATGTTGCTCGAAGAGGGACTGGACAACGTCTTCGCCCGCCATCACCGCATGGCCGAGGCGGTGCGCCGCGCCGTGTCTGCGTGGGGGCTCAAGCTCGTCGCCAAGGCACCCCGGTGGCATTCGGATACGGTCAGCGCCATCTATGTCCCGGAGGGCTTCGACGGCAACGAGGTAGTCCGCCACGCCTACCGGCGCTACAACCTGGCGCTCTCCGTGAGCCTCGCCAAGATCGCCGGCAAGGCCTTCCGTATCGGGCATCTGGGGGACTTGAACGAGCTCATGGTGTTGACGCCCCTCGCCGGCGCCGAGATGGCCATGAAGGACCTGGGGATCCCGATCGAGCTCGGCAGCGGTGTCGCGGCCGCCCAGGAGTATCTGCGCACCACCTCCAAGGACGTGCGGGTCCCCCCTGAGCCGCCGCCCCAGCAGCGAACCGGTAACTCGAGGGTGCAGCCATGAGTCACACGCGTTACGAACCGGCACGCCAGCGCCTGCAGCGCAGCGAGTTGGCGGTGCCGGGGTCCAATCCGGGCATGATGGAGAAGGCCGCCCAGAGCGAGGCGGACTATGTGTTCCTGGACGTCGAGGACGCGGTCGCGCCGGATGAGAAGGAGAAGGCGCGCAAGAACATCATCCAGGCCCTAAACGACATCGACTGGAAGGGCAAGACCATCTCGGTGCGCATCAACGGGATCGACACCCACTACATGTACCGCGATGTCGTGGACATTGTCGAGCAGGCCGGCCACAAGCTCGATACCATCCTGATCCCCAAGGCCGGGGTGCCGGCGGATGTGTACCTGGTCGATGCCATGGTGACCCAGATCGAGATGGCCAAGGGGCTCACAAACCGTATCGGGCTGGAGGCCCTGATCGAGACGGCGCTCGGGATGGCCAATGTCGAGGCCATCGCAACCTCGAGCCGGCGGCTCGAGGCCCTCCATTTCGGCGTCGCCGACTATGCCGCGAGCTGCCGGGCGCGCACCGTCAACATCGGTGGGCTCAACCCCGACTATCCCGGCGACCAGTGGCACGCGGCGCTGTCGCGCATGGTGGTGGCCTGCCGTGCCTATGGGCTGCGCGCCATCGACGGGCCATTCGGCGATTTCAACGATCGCGATGGCTACCTCCTGGGGGCCAAACGCGCCGCGGCGCTCGGTTACGAGGGCAAGTGGGCCATCCATCCGTCCCAGATTGCCCTGGCCCACCAGGTCATGTCACCGCCCGAGAAGGAGGTCACGCGCGCCAAGCGCGTCTTGGAGGCCTTGAAGGAGGCCGCCGCGGCCGGCATGGGTGCGGCCCAGCTCGATGGCCGGATGATCGACGCGGCCTCGGCGCGCATGGCCGAGAACATCGTCAACACCGATAACGCCATCCAGGCGAAGCGCGCGTCCACGGCCTAGCACACGGGGGAGGACATCCATGGACATCCACGAATACCAAGCGAAAGAGTTACTGAAGGACTTCGGCGTCCCTGTGCCGGCCGGCGGCCTTGCCTACAGCCCCGAGCAGGCCGTGTACCGGGCCAAGGAGATCGGCGGCGATCGCTGGGTCGTCAAGGCCCAGATCCACTCAGGTGCGCGCGGCAGGGCCGGCGGCATCAAGGTGTGCAGTAACGACCACGAGATCTGGCAGGCCGCCGAGGACCTGCTCGGCAGCCGCCTGATCACCCATCAGACGGGTCCGCGCGGCAAGATTGTGCACCGCCTCTATGTCGAGGCCGCCACCGCCATCGACCGGGAGATCTATCTGGGCTTCGTCCTGGACCGGCAGTCGGAGCGCGTCATGGTGGTGGCCTCGGGCGAGGGCGGCATGGAGATCGAGGAGATCGCGGTCCAGCGGCCGCAGTCCATCCTGCGCCAGTCGGTCGAGCCCGCGGTCGGCATGCAGGACTTCCAATGTCGTGAGCTGGCCTTCGGCCTCAAGCTCCCGCCGGCGCTCACCAGCCAGGCGGTCTCGACCATCCAGGGCTGCTACCGGGCGCTGCGCGACCTCGACGCCACCATGGTCGAGATCAACCCGCTGGTCATGACCAAGGACGGACGTTTGTTCGCCCTCGATGCCAAGATGGCCTTCGACGACAACGCCCTGTTCAGGCGTTCGAGCGTCGCGGAGTTGCGCGACAAGTCCCAGGAGGACCCGCGCGAGATGGCCGCCGCCGATCGGGGTCTGAGCTATGTCGGCCTCGACGGTAACATCGGCTGCATCATCAACGGCGCGGGGCTCGCGATGGCGACCATGGACATGATCATGCACGCCGGTGGCGAGCCCGCCAATTTCCTCGACATCGGCGGCGGGGCCTCGCCCGAGCGCGTCGCCAAGGCCTTCAACCTGGTGCTCTCCGACGAAAAGGTGCAGACCATCCTGGTCAACATCTTCGCCGGCATCAACCGCTGCGACTGGGTCGCCGAGGGCGTGGTCCAGGCGGTAAAGAAGATCGACCTCAAGATCCCCCTGGTGGTGCGTCTCGCCGGGACCAACGTCGAGGAGGGCCGCAAGATCCTGAAAGACAGCGGCCTGCCCCTGATCATGGCCGAGACCCTGGCCGAGGCGGCCGGCAAGGCCGTGGCGGTGTGGAAGAAAACCAGGGCACCGGCCTGAGCGGAGAACCAGCATGAGCATCTTGTTAGACGAGAAGACACCCGTGATTGTGCAGGGCTTCACCGGCCAGATCGGGACCTTCCACGCCAAGGAGATGATGGAGTACGGCACCCACGTGGTGGGCGGGGTCACGCCCGGCAAGGGCGGCACGACCCATCTCGGGAAACCGGTGTTCAACACGGTGAAAGAGGCCGTCGAGACCACCGGCGCCTCGGCCAGCATCATCTTCGTGCCCGCGCCCTTCGCCGCCGACTCGATCATGGAGGCCGCAGACGGCGGGATCCGCTACTGCGTCGCCATCACCGACGGGATCCCGGCCCAGGATATGATCCGGGTCAAGCGCTACATGCGCCGCTACCGGGCCGAGAACCGCATGCGCCTGACGGGCCCGAACTGCGCCGGCACCATCAGTCCCGCCAAGGGCATGATGGGGATCATGCCCGGGCACATTTACATGCGCGGCAACGTCGGGATCGTCGGGCGCTCGGGCACGCTCGGCTATGAGGCCGCCTCGCAGATGAAGGCCCTCGGGATCGGGGTCACGACCAGCGTCGGGATCGGTGGCGACCCCATCAACGGCAGCTCGTTCAAGGACATCTTGGAGCTGTTCGAAGAGGACCCGGAGACCAAGGCGGTGGTGATGATCGGCGAGATCGGCGGTCCCCAGGAGGCCGAAGCGGCGCATTTCACCAAGGACCACATGAAGAAGCCCGTGGTCGGCTACATCGCCGGACTGACGGCCCCCAAGGGCCGCCGTATGGGGCATGCGGGCGCCATCATCTCGGCCTTCGGCGAGAGCGCGGCCGAGAAGGTCGAGATCCTCCAGGAGTGCGGCGTCACGGTCGCGCCGAGCCCGGCCGAGCTCGGGATCACGGTGGCCAAGGTTCTGGCTGCATGATCCGGGAAGGGACAGGAGATGGCAAAGCCCAAACTGGTCGTCACACGCCGCTGGCCACAACAGGTCGAAGAGCGGCTTAAGGCGCTCTTCGATGTGCAATTGAATCTGAGCGACACGCCCCTGACCGTCGCGGACCTGCAAGAGGCCCTGCGCACCGCCGATGCGCTGCTGCCCACGGTCTCCGATCGGATCAGCGCCGAGGTGCTCTCCGCCGAGCCCTTGAGGGCCCGGATCCTCGGGAACTTCGGCGTCGGCTTCAACCACATCGACATCGACGCGGCCAAGGCGCGCGGGCTCGTCGTCACCAACACCCCGGAGGTCCTGACCGACTGCACGGCCGATCTCGCCATGACGCTGCTCTTCATGGCGGCGCGCCGGGCGGGGGAGGGTGAGCGGCACCTGCGCGGGCACGCCTGGACCGGCTGGCGCCCGACCCACATGATCGCCACCAAGATCGCCGGAAAGACGCTCGGGCTCATCGGCTTCGGGCGGATCGCACGCGCCGTCGCGGCTCGGGCCCACCACGGGTTCGGGATGAGGATCCTCTATCAGGACCCCTACCCGCCGCCGAAGGAAGTGGCCGATGCGGTGGCGGCGCGGCAGTGCGCGACGATCGAGGAGGTTCTGGAGCAATCCGACTTCGTGTCCCTGCACTGCCCGGGCGGCAAGGAGACCCGGCATCTCATGAACGCCGAGCGCCTGAAGCGTATGAAGCCCTCCGCCATCCTCATCAACTCCGCCCGCGGCGACGTCGTGGACGAACAGGCCCTGGTGGCGGCGCTCAAATCCGGCACGATCACCGCCGCCGGGCTCGATGTCTACGAAAACGAGCCGCGCGTCACCGAGGATCTGCTCGGCATGGAGAACGTGGTGCTCCTGCCGCACCTGGGCAGCGCCACCCGCGAGACCCGCGTGGCGATGGGCATGCGTGTCCTCGAAAACGTTGAGGCCTTCTTCGCCGGCAAGCCCCCGCGCGACCGGGTCGCCTAGGGCCTCTTTCCTACCGGTCACTGGTCTCGGCGGGACGGCCCGCCGAGACCTCAAGAGCTGCTCCAAGTCCGGGAACGGCAGCGCGCCGTGGTGGACGTGCATGCGGCGGAGCTCCGCACAGCGACAGCGGAGTCGCGTGAACGGGGTTTGATACACTGACCACCGTCAAGAAATCGCGCCCTTAGATCCACCCCTCTCCGTCGGGTAGAGGACTAGGAATGAGGGTATAGGACAGCGGTATTACGCTAGCAACCGTGAAAGGGAAACAACTGATCCGGCGGCTGGAAGTCCAAGGAGTGAAGATGACGAGGAAACGCGGTAAAGGCGGCCATGTGCTCGCGGAGTATGAAGGCCGCCAAGCGCCCATCCCGATGCACGGCGACCAGGACCTGAGTCCGGTGTTTGTCAAGAAACTCTGCAAGCAGTTAGGCATCGACCCCGATGAAATTCTGTAAACTCAGCTATCCCGTTAAGATCACGCGAACGTCCCCAAACACCATCATGGCCGAGTTTCGCGATGTCGCCGGTGCCATGACCGAAGCGGCGACCGAACAAGAAGCCCTTTACTGGGCCGAGGACGCGCTCCTGGTGCTACTCTCCGGCCTTATGGATAAGCGCCAGCCGATCCCCGCACCGTCCGAACGCAGGCGTGGCGAGCGGCTCATCGAGGTGCCGCCCATGCAGGCCATGAAACTCGCCACCTATCAGGCGATGCTCGATCAAGGCGTGACTGAAGCCTCGCTCGCAGCGGGCATGGGCATTGATGGCCGGCAGGTGCGCCGCATTCTCGACCTCGAGCACAGCACCCGCCTCGATCATCTTTTGCGCGCGCTGGAGGTCTTGGGCAAACAGGTCTCGGTGACCATCAGCGACGCCGCCTAGACAGCAGGTGTAAGCGTGCGCTGTGCGCACGCGGAAAGGGCGAGGCCCGCCTCCGACCGTTACGGGGAATCCGATGCGTGGTCCGCGTGCGAACCGTAAATGGCGCCGCCGATTCTACTCCCCCTCACAAAGCGGAGCCCCGCAAGTCTCCCCCTTACGAAGGGAAGGATTTAGAGGGGGTTAAACCACCCCTCACTCTCGCAACCTCCGCGATCCCCCCAGCGACATCGTCCAGCCGTTCAAACACCTCCCGATTGGTAAAGCGCAAGACGCGGATCCCGAGCGACTCGATAGAACGCTGGCGCTCCCGATCGTACTCGCCGGCGCCGGCCTGAAAATGGCTATCCCCATCGACCTCGATGGCGAGCTTGAGCTCGGGGCAGTAGAAGTCAAGCACGTAAAGTGGTCCTACGCCGTACTGCCTGCGAAATCGATAGCCCAGGAGTCGGCGATTGCGCAGCCTCAGCCAGAGGCGCTGTTCGGCGAGGGGGCTGTCGCGGCGCAGGCGTCGGCGGGTTTCTTTGTCGCAGGATCGGTTGAAGATTTGGGTCATTGAGAGGCCTTTTAACTCCCTCTAAATCTCCCCCTTTGCAAGGGGGAGATTTGAAGAGGTGCCTGCTTCGTAAGGGGGAGACTTGACGAGGTGCGCCTTCGCAAGGGGAAGGCTTCATGCGGCGTTTTCGCGACGAGATGCGCGGGTGTCGGAAAGGGGGTATCGTATTCATCGGGCGTCTCCTTGGTACGCGTCGTATGGGCGTCTTTCCTTTCTCGAGCACGCCGCGAGCCGCGGCCCATCGCCGCGCGCGCCCTGCCCGATGGACTCCCGCCCGATCTCCTGGGCGGTCCGCACCGAGCGCCCAGTTGCCTCCGTGCGGGTTGGTGGGGATGTAAAGACGGCGAGACCATACACCGCAAGCCCTAGTCGGGGGCCAGGCAGGGTGGGCCGTGCGCGCCGTTTGGGTGGCCCGACGAGCGGATGCCGATGGGGCCTCCGCCGCATGCCAGGTGCAAAGACTACCCGACTCAGCCCGCGGAACACCAGCGCTTGCGCCCCGGTGGACCCAGCACGAACTCCCGGCCGTTCAATGCCTTTAGGGCTTGTCCACCGGTGGAGGTACAATACGTCTCAGGAGGTAACCCCATGATCCGTACCGTAGAGGCTGTCATCAATGCGCATGGGCGTGTGCAGTTGCTTGAGCCGGTTGCGCTCGAGGGAGATCACCGAGCCTTGGTCACCATCATCGAGGAAGCACCGGCCACCCATCCCGACGAGACCGCAGTCTTGAGTAAGGCGGCGCTTGCGGACTGGGACCGCAAGAAGGAGGACGCGGCTTGGTCACACCTTCAGTTGGCGCAGTAGTGTTGGTGCCTTTTCCTTTCTCCGACCTGTCGCGATACAAACTCCGTCCGGCTTTGGTGCTGGCCGATGCCGGCCGAGGCGATTGGGTGCTTTGCGAGATCACGAGCAAACCCTACGCGGATCTGCACGCGGTCATGCTCGACGACGTAGATTTTGACATCGGCTCTTTGCGAGTGAAAAGCTATGCGCGCCCTGGCAAGCTAATTACTGCCAACGAAAGTCTGATGGTCTCCCAAGTCGGCCGGCTGAAACCCGATTCCTTTGCGCGGGTAATGGAGTCTCTGATCGACTACTGCGACCCACCCTGCCCTAAGCGTGCCGGCGGGTCTCGGCAGGAGCTTGACCGTGATCGAGGTGATGGTGCCTAGCAAACCCTCCGAGCCGGTCAGGAGCGCCAGTAGGTCATAGCCGGGGGCGTCGAGGGTCGGACCGCCGGTCTCGCAGAGCTCCCCGTCCAGCGTCAGGAAGGCGACGGACAAGACGTTGTGGACCGTGAGCCCGTACTTGAGGCAATGCACGCCGCCCGCGTTCTCGGCCACGTTCCCGCCCACGGTGCAGGCGATCTGGGAGGAGGGATCGGGGGCGTAGTAGAGCCCATAGCGTGCCGCCGCCTCCGAGACGGCAGGTTGCGGACGCCGGGCTCGACCGTGGCCGTGCGGTTATCGGCGTCGATGGACAGGATGCGATTGAAGCGCGCGAGGCCCAGCACGATCCCGCGGCGATGTGGCAAGGCCCCCGCCCGACAGGCCGGTCCCGGCACCGCGGGCGACCACCGGCACCCCGTGTGCCCGACACAGGCGCAGGATTTGGCCTGCACCTCCTCGACGCGCTCCGGAACCACCACCGCAATGGGCAGCTCTCGATACGCGGACAGGGCGTCACATTCGTAGACGCGCAAGGCCTCCACCTCGGCGATCACGGCCTCCGCCGGCAATACACGGCGTAGCGCCAAGAGAAAGGACGCTTTGTCGACCGCCGCGGTAGCCAACATCAAACCTTTACTCATGATGACGGAGAGGTGCGGCAAGCGATGTCGAGCGCCGGCTCGATACCGCATCGATCGGGCAACGCGCCTGTCCCGACCAAGGTGGTCACAAAGGATGGCGAAAGGCGGCAGAAAGTCAAGGGTTTCGTTTCGACCGACGGGCGCTTATCCTGCGAACGCCGCCGCCCCGTGCTTTACCTAAATTCCCCCATGGCCGAAGAGCTCCTCGTCAACGTGACCCCCCATGAGACCCGCATCGCGGTGGTCGAGAGCGGCGTCTTGCAGGCGATCATCATCGAACGGCACCGAAAAAAGGGCCATGTCGGCAACATCTTTCTCGGCCGCGTTGCCCGCGTCCTGCCCGGCATGCAGGCCGCGTTCGTACACATCGGGCTGGAGCGCGCGGCGTTTCTCCACGTCGCGGATCTCATCGACGTGCCAGGCGCGGCAAGCACTGCACCGGACGACGAGGGGGAGCCAGCTCCCGGCATCGACCGGTTCTTGACGGAGGGTCAGGAGGTCGTGGTTCAGGTCACCAAGGACCCGCTCATCGGGAAGGGCGCCCGCCTGACCACACGGCTCTCTATCCCGTCGCGCTATGTGGTGTTGTTGGCCGGCCAGGCGGTCCTCGGGATCTCCCAGAAGATCAGCGACGAGGGCGAACGCGAGCGCCTGCGGACGTTCATACTGGCGCGGCAACCGGCGCTCCGCACCGCCCTGGAGCCGGGTGCCGTGGGGCCGGTCGGGCCCGCACCGGACCCGCTCGACGGGTTCATCCTGCGCACCGCCGCCCAGGGCGTGTCCGACGAGCGGCTGGCGGACGATGTCGGCTTCGTGCAGCACCTGTGGGCGAGCATTCGGGAGCGCCTGGCACGCGCGGAGGCCCCCGTCGTGGTCTACGAAGACCTCCCGCTGGTCCTGCGCACCCTGCGCAGTGTGGTGGCCGACGAGGTGGAACGGATCCGGATCGACGATCGAGAGGCCTTCGAGCAGGTGGCCGCATTCGCCTCCGAGTTTCTCCCCGATGTCTGCGGCCGCATCGAACACTACCGTGGCGAGCCGCCCATCCTGGACTTGTATTCCGTGGAAGCCGAGATCCAGAAGGCGCTCGAACGGCGCGTGGACCTCAAGTCCGGGGGCCACCTGGTCATCGACCAGACCGAGGCGATGACCACGGTTGACGTCAATACCGGCGCCTTCGTCGGTCACCGCAACCTGGAAGAGACCATCTTCAAGACCAACCTGGAGGCCGCTCAGACCATCGCCCGGCAACTGCGCCTGCGCAATCTGGGCGGTATCATCATCGCGGATTTCATCGATATGACGGATCCCGAGCACCAGCGACAGGTGCTAAAGGCACTGGAGAAGGGCCTGGAGCGGGACGACGCGCGGGTTTCGATGAGCGACATCACGAGCCTCGGCCTGGTTCAGATCACCCGCCAGCGCACCCGCGAGAGCCTGGAGCACGTGCTCTGCGAGCCCTGCCCGACCTGTACCGGGCGCGGTTCCGTCAAGAGCGCGGAGACGGTCTGCTACGAGATCTCCCGGGAGGTCCTGCGCTCCTGCCGGCAGTTCGATGCCAAGCAGATCCTGGTGCTGGCCCCGCCGGCGGTCGCGGAGCGATTCCTGGACGACGCCTCGGCCGGTATCGCCGAGATGCAGGTCGCGGCCGGGAGGCCCATCACGGTCCGCGCCGAGGCCTCCTACGGCCCGGAACAGTATGATGTGGTGCCGCTATAGCCCGACCGACACGCCCGGGCGACGTTTCGGTGGCGTACCAGAACGCTAATGGCGGGGCCCGCGCGCGCGCCGCCTCGCTCCCGTGGCTGGGCGGCCTCCTATTGGCCATCGCGGTCTTGGGAATGGTGGTGCGCTTGGCGCTGCCCGGCGTCGCGGCCTACCGTAGCGAGATCCAGGATGCGGTGAGCGGGTTTCTCGGCAGGCAGGGCCGCATCGAGTCGGTCGAGGCGGGCTGGGCCGGCTGGACCCCCTACCTGATCCTGCGCGGCTTCACCGTGTTCGACGATGCCGGTTCCCCGCTCCTGCGGTTCGCCGAGGCGCGTATCTCCCTGGATGCCTCGGCGAGCCTCCGGCACGCGGCGCTGCGCCTGCGGTCGCTGGTGCTCGCGACCCCGGAGCTCCGTCTGGTGCGCCTGGCGGATGGCGCCATCACCATCGAAGGGATAGCCGGCCAGAGCGACCGCGTGCTGCGCTGGCTGCTCGCGCAGCCCCGGATCAGCCTGGCTGCGGAGCGCGTGACGTGGCACGACCGGCGCGCCGGGCGCGGACCCTATACCCTCACCCAGGCCCGCCTGGACGTCGAACGCCGCGGCGAGATCCGACGCCTGCGTTTGCAGAGCGCGGCGCATCGCCCCCTGGGCCGACGCATCGAAGTCGCGATCGAAGCCAAGGGTGATCTCGCGGGCAGAGACTGGCAGGGAGAGGTGTACGCGCAGGCGTACGGGCTGGATGCCGGCCTGCTCCTGGATTATGCCCGCACCTTCGGGCTGGCGGAGGCGAGCGGGCATGTGGGACTGCGGCTCTGGGGCACGTGGCGTGACGGGCGGATGACCGAGGCTGCCGGCCGCCTTCGGGTCCGCTCCCTGCGAGTGCCCTTGGGAACGGCGGCTTGGGAGGTCCTGCGCGGGGACGTGTGGTTCGGCGTCGGGCGCGATGAGGCGGGGGATACGAGCCTGACGCTCGATCGCGTGGTCCTCCACACACCCAAGGGCGCCTGGCCCGAAACGCGGTTACGTTTCACCCTGGGCGCTCGCGAGGGGAACGCCCCAGGGTCCTTGTTGGCCGAGTGCGGCTACCTGCGCGTCGAAGACGTACTCCCGTTCGTTCCCCCGCTGCTGCCCATCGAGCACCGTGATCTCCTGGAGCGCGCCGCCCCTGGCGGGGACGTCCGCAATCTGCGCGTCGTCTACGACCCGCGGCGGGCAGCTCTGTATGCGCGTGCCGATCTCCGGGGCGTCGCGGCCGATCCGGTGCCGGGCTATGCCCTGTTCCGGGGTTTGAGCGCCACCGTGGAGCTGGATGAGGATCGCGGCCGACTGGCGCTTTCGGGCGCCCCTCTGGAATTCGGCGGCCGGTCGCTCTTCGCTGCCCCGCTGCCGATCGAGCGCCTCGCCGGCGAGATCGCGTGGCAACGGCAGGGGCCTGGCTGGCGCTTCGCGGGGCCTGATCTCAGGGTCACCGTTCCCGGCTTCGAGGTCCACGCGAGCGGCCACCTGATCTGGGTGGCGGGACTGGCCCCGGTCGTGGACCTGCGGGTGGGCCTCTCGCATGGCGATGTCGCGTGGGTGTCGCAATATCTGCCCGGGGCTAGCCCGCGCGCGCTCCGTGAGTGGCTGGAGCGGGCCCTGGTCGCCGGACGCATCGTGGGCGGCGGCCTGGAGCTCTCGGGCCCCCTGGACCGGTTTCCATTCGATGCGCGGGAGGGGCGATTCCGGGCGCAGCTCGACGTCGAACGGGGCGTCCTGGATCACACCGCCGGCTGGCCGCGTATCGAAGACATTTCCGCCCGGGTGGTGTTCGAAGGGCGCTCGCTCGACATCCGCGCCAGCCAGGGCCGGGTTCTCGGCGCCACCCTGGAAGAGACCCACGTGCGCGTTGCGGACCTCGGTGCCGGCGACCCGGTCCTGGAGATCCGCGGCCGAGCCACCGGGCCGGCCACGGCGGGACGCCAGTTTCTACTGGACAGCCCGCTCCGGAAAGTCGCCGGCGGCGCCATGCGCCAGCTCGCGCTGGAGGGCGGCGTGACGGTGAACCTGATGCTCGATTTCCCCCTGGGCCCGAACCCGCGCCGCCTGTCCGTCCAGGTGCGTTTTCCCGGCAACACGATACGTACGCAAGACATCGCCTTCTCCGATGTCACAGGGGAGATCACGTTTACCGATGATCGGTGGAGCGCGCGGGGGCTTACGGCGCGGCTCTTCGGCCGCCCCGTGACGATCGACGTCGACGGTGGGGGCGGCGTCCCATCACGTGTACGCATCACCGGGCGGGCCGATCGGGCCTTCCTCCAGGCCCGTATGGCGGAGCTCCTCCCGGCCGTCGCGGACCCGGCCTGGTTGACGATCCTGGACGGCGAAACGGACCTGGAGGCCTCGGCCGAGATCTCGCCGGCACAGGGTACGGGGCCCGACGACCTCACCATCCGATCGAGCCTCGAGGGGCTCACCATCCGCGCCCCGGCGCCCCTCGGGAAGTCGGCCGGGGTGGTGCGGCCGATCGAGATCACCACGCGCGCCGAGGCCGGGGAGCGGTGGTTCCGCTTCCGCCACGCCGACATCGCGCGCGGGGAGATCGTCATGAGCGCCGCGCCCAAACACAAGCACCTCGAGCGTCTCGTGGTGCGACTCGGCCGCGACCAGCGCGTGCCTCCGGCCGGCCCGCGATCCTGGGTCGGGGGATCGGTGTCACGCCTGGCACTCAGCGAGTGGCAACGGTTTCTCGACGGCCTGCCCGTCACCCAACCCCACGGCGCCCAGGGGGGCCCTGCCTGGCCCCTCCTCATCGATATCGAGGTGGCGGATTTCGAGGCCCTGGGACTGCACTTAGGCCATTTGGAGATCCGTGCGAGTCGCGCGGGCGATGCTTGGACCGTGGCGCTCGATGGCGAGGGGGCCCGCGGGACCCTGCGGGTACCGCACTCGCCGCAGTTCCCCATCGAGGCGCGCTTCGAGCGCCTGACGCTCCTCCGCGACGGCAGCGCCGGCCCCCTGGAGACCCCCGACCCATGCCGCCTGCCGGGGCTCGTCTTCGAGTGCCGGCTTTGCGTGTTCGGATCCACCGCGCTCGGAACGGTGCGCCTCAAGACGCAGCCCGGTCCCGCGGGACTCAGCATCTACGACGTCGCCGCCAGCGCGAAGGCCTTCGATCTTTCCGCCGTCGGGATCTGGCAGGGTGCCGGTAGTTCGTCGAGCTCGCGCTTCGACGTCGAGGTGCGGAGCCCCGACCTCGGCAAGATGCTGGGCGCCTTCGGCTATACCCTGCCCCTGGAGGGTGGCAAGACCGACCTCAAGGTACAGGCACGCTGGCCCGGCAGCCCCGCGGATTTCACGCTCGGCGCTCTGCAAGGGACGCTCGAGATCGATGTGCTCGATGGGCGCTTCCTGGAGGTCAATCAGGGGGTCGGGAGGCTCTTCGGTTTGCTCAGCGTGCATGCTCTGCAGCGGCGCTTGCGCCTGGACTTCAGCGACATCTTCGGCAAGGGCTTCGCCTTCGATCGGATCGGCGGAGCATTCAGTATCACCGGGGGCGATGCCTACACCAATGAGCTGGTCATGGAAGGGCCCTCGGCCCGAATCGGGATCAGCGGCCGTGTCGGCCTGGTCAGGCGTGACTATGACCAGTGGGTGACCGTAACCCCGTCCATCGCCGGCACCCTGCCGCTCGGGGCCGCCGTCCTGCTCGCACAACAGGTCTTTTCAGGGCTACCCGAGCGGATCAATAGAATGCTCGAGCGGCGCTACCGGGTGACCGGTGGCTGGGACCAGCCCGTGGTCACGCGAAGCGATGGGGAGCAGGCTCCGAAGCCCGGTGCGGGATCCTAGCTAGCCTAGCTAGCCAGGCTGCGCCGGCCTGGATGCGCCGTCGCGTCCGCGATGCCGGCGCCTACGCATTGACGGTCGGGGGTCACCGCGAACGGGCCCACCGTGCTCGCCGGCTAGGTCCCGGCCGGGATCGGCACTAATGTCGTGGGCCGTCAATCGCCCAGGCGCGTCAGCAGATCGTCGATCCCGATCGGGGCCGACGCGCGCAGGGTGACCGAAAAGCGCTCGGGCTCGGCACCGTTCCGGGTGATCCCCCAGGTCCGGTCGCGATAGAGGCGATCGCACAGGGCTTCAAGCGCTGGACGTAGGGCCGCAAGTGTCCGGTCCGTGTTGGGGGCGAGAAGACGATCGTTGGCGAACAGCTCGATCTCCTCGCCGGAGAACACCAGGCGATGGGCGATCTCGGGTTGTTCCGCAAGCGTTCGGCAAGCCAGGAACGCCCGGCGACAGACGGTCGCCAGTCGTTCGACCAGCGTGCCCCCGCTGTGGCGCTTGGCGTAGTAGACGAGCCCCCGCCGCCCGGCGGACCCGTCCAATGCATAGTTCCCTTCGTGCGCGATCAAGAGGATCCCCGGTCCGTGATGGACATGGCTGTAATCCGCTACATCTATCAAGAGCCCTTCGAGGCTGCTGCCCTGAATGAACCGGTGGAACACCGGGATGAGCTCAGGGAGGTCCAGGGGCCCGTGCTCCGCACAGAAGACCTTGATGCCGAGCCGGTGCAGGTCCATTGCGGCGCGAAGCTAGGGGTGGGCTGCCGGCGTGGCCGCCGTCCTCGGAGTACGGGCCTGCGGTCCCTTTTCGAGGAGCCTGGTATGGCAGGCATAAGCGGCCTCGATGAAGAGTTGAGTCTCTTCCATAAGCAATCGAGCCCGCTCCTGATTGTAGCTACGATCGCGGTCGGCGTGCCGGGCCAGCAGGTAGTGGGCGAACTTCGCGCCGGCATAGGCATCGTAAAAGACCTCCGTATCGCAGAAGCGCGCGCGGAACTCTCCGACCACGGTGTCCGGCTCGCCGGAGATGTCCTGGAACTGCGTACGGATGAGCGCCTGGGCCGCCTCGAGCATGGCCGCGTATGCGGTGTCGTCGGCGAGACGATAGTCGCCGCGATCGTAGTGGAGCTGGGATTCGAAGTATCGGCGCTCCGCCGACTGCAAATCGAAGTCGATGCGGGACACGACCTCTCCGGCGCATTCACCGGTACTGATATCGCTCACGGTGAACTCGCGCGGATCGCGCCAATCCGAATAGAAGCTGCGATCCACCTGGTAGGGGGGGACCACCGCCAACTCGTCGAGCAGGGATTTGAGGGCCTGCTTGCCGATCCGGCCGATGAATGCCCGGAATGGCTCCTGGGCCTCGCGCTCCGAGAGGTATTTCTGGGTCAGGCGCTCGACCAGATCGGGGATCCGCTTGGAGGGGACGGCACCGATGGTCAGCCCGTAACTCCCGGCGTTCCGTTCCCATTGCCCGCCCAGGACCACGCGGAAGTGCGGCACCGTGGTCCCGCCCACCTTGCGACTGACGCCGTAGAATCCGAGATCGGCCAGGTGATGCTGGCCGCAGGAGTTGAAGCAGCCGCTGATCTTGATGTGCAGATCCTGGACGGCCGGATCGAGCCCCTCGAACTTCGCGCTCAGGCGCTGGCGTAGCTCCCCGGCAAGCCCGCGCGAAGACGCGATCCCGAGCTTGCAGGTATCGGTGCCCGGGCAGGCGGTCACGTCCGAAATGGCGCCAGCGCCGATTTCGCCGAGCCCGATGTCGGCGAGCGCTCGGTGCAGCGTCGACACATCCCGGTCCGCCACGAAACGCAGGACGATGTTCTGCTCCACGGTCGTGCGCACGTCCCCTCCGGCGTAACGGCGCGCGAGATCGGCCAGGCGGCGCATCTGCCACGAGGTGGCGTCGCCGAGCGGCAAGGTCACGGTCACGACCGCATAGCCCGCCTGCTTCTGTGCGTACACATTGGTCGCCTGCCAGGACCGAAAGCCGGGGGCGGGCGCGTCACTCGGCCCCACCCCGGCCGGTGTCGGTGGGGATGGAGCCTGCATCGCCGCGTCGCGGATCAAGGCAGCCCGGCGGTCGTCTTCGGGCAGTGCGGCGCGTTCGGCGAGGACCAGCTCACGGAACGCCTCGATACCGAGCTTCTCCAAGAGGAACTTGATGCGTGCCCGGCCGCGGTTGCGTTTCTCGCCGAGGCGCGCGAACACGCGCGAGATGGCCTGCGCGAGGGATAAAATCTCTTGTTCGGGCACGAACTCGTCGAAGAGCTTGGCTTGGTAGGGCACGGCGCCGAGCCCGCCACCCACGTAGACCTCGAACCCACGTTGCGGGATGCCATCGCGCCGGCGAGTGTGGGCGATGAATCCGAGGTCGTGCATGGTCACGAGCCCGCAGGCGCGGTGCTTACAGCCCGAGAAGGCGACCTTGAACTTGCGGCCGAAGTCCTGGGTGTCGGGATGGCCGAGCAGGAACTTGGAGCAGGCGCGTGCGTAGGCGCTCACGTCGAAGGACTCTTCACGGCAAACGCCGGCGATCGGGCAGGCCGTCACGTTGCGCACGGAGTTGCCACAGGCCTCCCGCGTCGTGATACCTACCGCGGCCAGGCGCCGCATGAGGTCCGGGGTGTCCTCGATGTGCACGAAGTGGAGTTGAATGTCCTGGCGCGTCGTCACATGGCAGATCCCGTCGGAGTACTCTTCTGAAACGTCGGCCAGGACTTCCATCTGCTCCGGCGTCAAGCCGCCGAAGGGGACCTTGATGCGCTGCATGCCCGGGGCGTCCCACAGCGTTTCCGGGCCCTTCGTCAGTGTCTGTGCGGGGAAGCGGAGCGCGCGCACGCCGACCCCGTCGTGGCGCTGTCCGTTGTCGTAGCGTTGGCCGTACACGCCGCGGCGCAGGCGAGTCTCGGCGAACAGCCTGTCTTCGACCTTCCCTTGCTTCTTGATCTCTATCTGGGTCTCGAAGATGTCGATCTCGCGGGAAAGCTTAGGGGCCGTCGTGCTCGCCAGGCGATTTTTCCACGTCATGAGTGTGTCCCCTCCGGGAAACTGATTCGAAGCCAGCGTGAATATTACCAGCAAAGCGCGAGACGTGTCCTTAGCCAAGACGGGATCCGGGGCGCAGGGGGAGGGTCGGGGCCAGCCGAGCGGCAGCCGCGGCCGGTGTCGGACCGGACCATCGCCGAGGTCATGGGCAGGCGGGGTCGAGTGTCGCCCCGTAGGCAACAGAGCGACGCCGGGTACGCCAATAGTCTGGGTCGGTTCGCATCTCATACCCGGTTGCTGTTGGGAGACCAGGTCGGTCCAATCTCAGGCCCAGCCCACGCTGCATGAGCCCCGAACCGCATTCCCTCACCCTGCGGAGAGCCAAGGAGCCGCTGCCATCAGCCTTCAGGGCGTTCCGTTCGAACGATGTCTGGTGTGGGTCACCGGAGTTGCCGTCTGACCACCGAACGTCCCGTCCGTCGTCTGGCCCTAGCGCGCCCGCCGCAGCGCTCACCGAGAGTCATCCGGGTCATCGTGCCGCAGGGTATCTGATACTGCGTATACCCAGGGTTGCTGGCATCGTCGTATGGCTAAGCCGGGACCCGGCACGCAGTCTGCCTACACGCGACAGGAACGGGCTGACTCCACGGTGAAGCATAGTGTTCGCAGCCGGAGTGACCATCGCCCAGGATGCTGGAGCCGGGCGAAGGCTCTGAGCGTCAGGCCCCCTGGATGCCTGCCGCGACGACGGATGTCGGCGCGAAGGCGTTGGCGTTCGTTAGGCATCTGGATGAGTCCGGGAAACGACATGGAACCCAATCGGTTGGCCTCTTCAAGCACCTTGGAACCTTCGATCCACGTTAGAGGATGGCGTCTCCCGGGGCCTCGCAACGTGTGGCTCGGCCAGCGGCAAAAGACCGTCCTGCGTCCCCTCCAGTACGCATGGCGTTTTAAGGGAATATTTTGCTGGGCACAAGGGCCCGCAGAGCGGCAGCCACGCTCATACTCAGAGCGCGGGGACAGAATACGAAGACGTTGATATGAATAGTGCGCGATGAGATCAGACCTTTGCCGTCAAGATTCGACGATCATCAAGGGGTTTCTAAGAGGAAACTGCGGACACGCTATGGGTCATGCCTTTGGCGTTATAAGCGGCGGGTCTATGCGGAAAGCCCAAGAGCACTGCGGTATATTCGGCGAGGCGGCTATGGAGTATTACTGCGAAACAGGTGTGTTCATGGAATACGAGCACGAGATGGTGAGGGAGTTTACTGAGAACCTAAAGACCAAAATCGCCGGATGGCTGACGGGTACCACGGGGCGCATGGCGGCAGCTATTCGGTACTGTGATTCAAAAACCCAGTTTGTGAGCGCCTGCATTCGATACCTGGTGAAATCGTTCCATGATCATTCGGAAGTAGAACGGGTCTCGGCTGAATGCCTGGAGTTATCCGGCGTACCTCGCCGAAGCTGCTTCTTCGGTTTAGGATTCGCGAGTGTCACGTATGTGGCATCCAAGCCCAGCGAGGTGAATAGGGTCTGCGCGTTCGGTGACGAAGTGGATAAGGAGATGTGCGTGAGTGGGCTTGGGTTATTGAAGGATGGGCACGATCGGAAGGAGGCCATAGTGTCGGCTTGTGAACGCCTGGCATCGGAGCGCTTGAAGGTTGCCTGTCTGGAGCAGACGCAGCGGTCGTACTATCAGACCGACAACCCGATATTCGAGAAGATGCTGGTCGGCCAGGTGCGTGCGACCGCAATAGGGCGGGAGAGAGATGAGGAAGTGGAGGCGTGGGTCGGGCATCGTGTAGTAGGCAGGACATCTAGGTAGGATCTTATAACTACATGATCTCTATAAAGACAACTAACTCGGGAAACTTTTAGGGTTTTACCTGTTTACGTTACGGTTCTACGACGCGCGGTGACTGGGGGTAGCTGATACCGTAGCTAGCTCGACGCGACGGGATCGCCGCGGCCTGCGCCCGTATAATGACCCGATGATGCGCTATCCCCAACGCTTCGACGTCATCGTGGTGGGCGGCGGCCACGCCGGGACCGAGGCGGCCCTGGCGGCCGCGCGCATGGGCGTCTCCACGCTTCTCCTCACCCAGAACATCGAGACCCTGGGTCAGATGTCCTGCAACCCGGCCATCGGCGGGATCGGCAAGGGGCATCTGGTCAAGGAGATCGACGCGCTCGGCGGGCTCATGGGCCGGGCCGCGGACCGCGCCGGGATCCAGTTTCGGCGCTTGAACGCCCGCAAGGGGGCGGCGGTCCGGGCGACGCGTGGGCAGATGGATCGGGTGCTCTACAAGTCGGCCGTGCGCCAGGCCCTGGAGGCCCAGGACGGGCTCGTGATCTTTCAGCAGTCGGTGGAGGACCTGATCGTCCAAGGCGATCGGGTCGGCGGGGTCAGGACCCAGCTCGGTCTGGAGTTCGAGTCCCCGTGCGTGGTCCTCACGGTCGGCACCTTCCTGGGCGGACTGATCCATGTGGGCGACCGCAACTACCAGGGCGGACGGGCCGGCGATGCCCCCTCCAATCCCTTGGCGCAGCGCCTCAGGGAGTTGCCGTTCCGGGTCGGCCGGCTCAAGACCGGCACCCCACCACGGATCGATGGGCGCACGGTTGACTATCGCCGTCTCGAGGTGCAGCCGGGCGATGTGCCGGTCCCGGTGTTCTCGTTCCTGCGCGGCCCAGCCGAGCACCCCGAGCAGATCGTCTGCCACCTCACCCGCACCACCCGGCGCACTCACGACATCATCCGCGGCGCGCTGCATCGCTCGCCAATGTACAACGGCTGCATCGAGGGGGTGGGGCCGCGCTATTGTCCATCGGTCGAGGACAAGGTGGTGCGTTTCGCTGACAAGTCCTCTCATCAGGTGTTCATCGAGCCGGAGGGACTCACCACCGCCGAGGTCTATCCCAATGGGATCTCGACCAGCCTGCCGTTCGATGTCCAGCTCGCCTTCGTGCGCACGATCCCGGGGCTGGAGAACGCGCATATCACCCGACCAGGCTACGCCATCGAGTACGATTATTTCGATCCGCGTGATCTCAAACAGAGCCTCGAGACGCGGTACATAGAGGGGCTGTTTTTTGCCGGGCAGATCAACGGGACCACCGGTTACGAGGAGGCGGCGGCCCAGGGTCTTGTCGCCGGAATCAACGCCGCGCGCGCCGTCCAGGGTAGGGAGCCCTGGAGCCCGCGCCGCCATGAGGCTTACATCGGGGTCCTGATCGACGATCTCACGACGCGCGGGACCAGCGAGCCCTACCGCATGTTCACGAGCCGCGCCGAATACCGGCTGATGCTGCGCGAAGACAATGCCGATCTGCGACTGACCCCCACGGGTCGCGAGCTGGGGCTCGTCGATGAGCCGCGCTGGCGGGCGTTTGCGGCCAAGGCCAGCGCCCTGGACGCGGAGCAGACGCGCCTCTCTGCAACCTGGCTCAGGCCCGAGGCGCTGCCCGAAGCCTTGGCAGTGCGGCTCCTGGGCGCGCCGCTCACGGCGCCCGAGACCCTCGCGGCGCTCCTACGCCGGCCGCAGGTGGGATATCGGGCGCTCATGGCAGTACCGGGGGCGGGGCCGGGGGTCGGCGACGACGCGGTGGCGGAGCAGATCGAGATCCAGGCTCGTTACAGTGGCTACATCGATCGCCAGGAACAGGAGATCGCCCGAAACCGTGCCCACGAGGACACGCCGCTCGCCGCCGATCTCGATTACGCCTCGGTGCGGGGCCTGTCCACGGAAGTGGTGCAGCAGCTGTCTGCACTTCGGCCCGTGACCTTGGGCCAGGCGGCCCGCATCTCCGGGGTCACCCCAGCGGCCATCTCGCTGCTTCGGGTGCACCTCAAGCGCCGCTCCGCCGCTTGACAGCCACCCTGGAGGCACGTCTCGCCGCCGGGCTTTCGGTCCTCGGGATGGCGCTCCCGGAGGCGCGCTTTGCGGCCCTCATCGCGTTCCTCGCGTTGCTCGCCAAATGGAACCGGGCCTTCAATCTCACCGCCGTGCGCGATCCGGTGGACATGGTGCCGCGCCACCTCCTGGATAGCCTTGCCGTGTGGCCCTATCTCCACGGCCCCCGGATCCTGGACCTCGGGAGCGGCGCCGGCCTGCCGGGGATGGTCCTGGCCCTGGTAGATCCGGAGCGCGAGTGGGTGCTGCTCGACAGCAATGCCAAGAAGACCCGCTTTCTCACCCAGATCGTGATCGAGCTCCGTCCGGACAATGTCGAGGTGGTGCAGGCGCGCGCCGAGGCTTATGCGCCCGCTCGGCCGTTCACGACCGTGATCGCACGCGCGCTGGCGCCGCTGTCGACCGTCTTCCGGCTGGCGCGCCCACTGTGCGCCCCCGAGGGGCGCATCCTGGCGATGAAAGGCGTCTATCCCGAGGCCGAGCTCGCGGAGTTGGGGCCAAATAGACCCCATATTGATGGGGCGCGGGTCCATCGACTTCAAATACCGGGGCTCGCGGGCGAACGCCACCTGGTCCAGATCGATCTCCCCTCCCCCGGCGCAGTAGAATCGCCCAGCGCACTAGAATCGTAAACGCCAAACGCAGCCTGACGGGGTCATGGGCAGGGTTATCGCGGTCACCAACCAGAAAGGGGGCGTCGGCAAGACGACCACCAGCGTGAATCTTGCGGCCTCGCTTGCGGCCACGCGCCGGCGCGTGCTCCTCATCGATCTCGACCCCCAAGGCAACGCCACCATGGGGTGCGGGATCGACAAGCGCACCCTCGCGGCCTCGGCCTACGACCTCCTCATCGATGGCCGGCGGGTCGCGAGCGTCGCCGTCCCGCTGCCGAAGCAGGGCTTCGACCTCGTCCCGAGCAATGGGGATCTCACCGGCGCCGAGATCGCGCTTTTGTCGATGGACGGACGCGAACAATGCCTGCGGCAGGCGCTCGAGCCGGTCGTTGCGGATTACGACTACATCCTGATCGACTGCCCGCCGGCGCTCAATATGCTCACGGTGAACGCGCTGTGCGCCGCCCATTCCGTGATCATCCCGATGCAATGTGAGTATTATGCCCTGGAGGGCCTGAGCGCCTTAATCGAGACCATCGAACGCATCCGCAAGGTCCAGAACCCGGTGCTCCAGATCGAGGGACTGCTGCGCACCATGTTCGACGCACGCAACAACCTCGCAAGCCAGGTCTCGGCCCAGCTCCTGACGCATTTCGGCGCCAAGGTCTACCGCACCACGATCCCGCGCAACGTGCGCCTGGCCGAGGCCCCGAGCCACGGGTTGCCGGCGCTCTACTACGACAAGACCTCGAGCGGGGCGATTGCCTATCTGGCGCTGGCCGGGGAGATGCTGCGCCGGGACGGCGCGCACAATGGGGCGGCCGCATGAGCGTCAAGAAACGCGGGCTGGGACGCGGTCTCGACGCCTTACTGGGCGTGGCCGGGGATGCGGTGCGGGAAGAGCTGGCGGCGCTGCGGGCGGTCGAGCACCTCGCCATCGATCGGATCCGCAAGGGCCGCTATCAGCCGCGGCTGGACCTGCGCCCCGAGGGTCTGCAAGAGCTGGCGGACTCGATCCGGGCGCAGGGGGTGGTGCAACCCGTGGTGGTGCGCCCCCTGGGGGACGGGCGCGACGGCTACGAGCTCATCGCCGGCGAACGGCGCTGGCGCGCGGCACGGCTCGCCGGCCTCGACGCCATCCCGGCCTTGATCCGTGAGGTCCCGGACGCGGCCGCGCTCAGCATCGCGCTCATCGAAAACATCCAGCGCGAGGACCTGAGCCCACTCGAAGAGGCCACGGCGTTCTCGAAGTTGGTCGAGGAGTTCGGGATGACCCACCAGGAGGTCGCCGAGGCCGTGGGCCGCTCGCGCGCCGCGGTGAGCAACCTCCTGCGGCTCCTGGATCTGGAAGCAGACGTCAAGGGTCTCTTGGAACGGGGTGAGATCGAGATGGGCCACGCGCGGGCCCTGCTCGCCCTCTCGGGCGGGGCGCAGCTCGAGGCCGCTCGCGACATCGTTGCGAAGGGGCTCTCGGTGCGCGAGGCGGAGAAACTGGTGCGCCGCGCCCTCGAAGCGGCCCCCACGGCGGAGCCGGCAGCGAAGAGACCGGCGGATCCGGATGTCACGCGACTCGAAGGGGACCTGAGCGAGCGGCTCGGCGCGCGCGTGCAGTTGCGCCACAACGGCCGGGGGCGCGGCAGCCTCGTCATCCACTACGGCTCGTTGGACGAGCTGGACGGGATCCTGGGACACATCCAGTGACCCGTCGGGCGCTTCAACGGCGGGCATGCCTCGCGCAGGTGAGGTGTGGCGGCGCCGCGCGCTGATGGCCAGGGCGCCACCGCGTGAAGCGCGTCTACACCGCCCGCCATCCCATAGATGCCCACCTCGTGCGGGGCCTCTTGGAGGCCGCGGGGATCCCCGCCGAGGTGCGCGGGGAGGTGCTGTTCGGCGCGCGTGGGGAGCTCCCGATGACTGAGGACACCTTGCCCTCCGTCTGGGTGCTGGACGAGCGGGCGGCCGGCCGCGCGCTGTCGATCGTGCATACGCATCAAGAAGAGGGTGCGGCGCCGGCCGCCGGTCCGGCCTGGCAGTGCCCTGCGTGCGGCGCGGAGCTGGAGCCGCAGTTCTCTACCTGCTGGCGCTGCAGCCCCGATGTCGCGTGACGGTGTGGGGGCGCCGATCGGCGTGGTCGCGGCCTTGCCGGCCGAGGCCCGTTGCCTTACCGGCGGGGGCGGGCGCGGATGTCCCGATGAATGTGTTCGAGTGTCCCTCTCGGGGATGGGACAGGCGCGTGCCTACCGGGCCGCACGCTCCCTCGCCGGGGAAGGGGTGTCCGCGCTGGTGAGCTTCGGCACCGCGGGGGCTCTGGCGCCGGGGCTCGCGGCCGGCGATGTGGTGCTCGGTAACGCGGTCCTATTCGACCGGGAGATCATCGAAGCCGATCCGGACTGGCCATCGTGGCTTGCAGGAAAGCTCGACGGACGGGTGCGCGTCGGGCAGGGCAAGATCCTGCACGCCGAGATCATGCTCGCTTCCCCTGCGGATAAATCGCGGCTGTTTCTATCCACAGCCGCGCTGGCAGTGGACATGGAAACTGCCGGGGTCGCGCGGGCCGCCGCCGAGCATGGACTCCCGTGGCTTGCGATACGCGCCATCGTCGATGCACAGGCCGTGTCGATCCCCCCGCTGGCCCTGGACGCGCTCGGCGCCGATGGCCGCCCTCGCCTCGGCAAGCTCTTGGCCCGCATCGCGCGCGCGCCTCCAGAGATCCCCCGGCTCCTGCGCCTCGGCCGGGATTTCCGCGCGGCACGCTCGGCCTTGAAGACCGTGGTGCGCCTGGCAGGGTACGGGCTCGGCTACAGCCCCTAGCCTAGCCCGCATTGCTCTCACCACCAGGCTAAGTCGGGCTGGCGGAGAGACCCCTTCAGCGGTTAACGGGAAGTAGCCGGAGGTCGGTTCACGGCAGCGTGGGCCACGCCTACGGCACGACGGCCAGCGAGGTCCGGCGTCCTCGCGGTCGCACCATCGGAACCGCCGTGTCGGGCGGCATCGGCATCTCGTCCCAGGTTCGGCCATCGAGCACACGTCCCGCCTGCTTCTTGTTCTTGCCGCCCCACTGCTTGAAAAAGAACGGCAGCTTCGCTCGCCGGCATTGGTCGCGCAGGTCGATCGCTCCACGCGGGATCCATCGGCCGTGCCTTGGGACCTGATTCGCCGCCCACGATCGCCCAGTCGATGCCGCGCAAGTCGAGGTTGTGGAGAGGACCGAGTGAGAGGTTGTGAAAAAACCGTCGCGAGCGAAGGGAGGTCGCGTTTCGCCGGAGCGCAGGAACCGGAGTGTATATTGAAATACATGAGGATTCCGAGCACCGCCGGAACGCGAGATCCCGAGCGCAGTAGGTTTTTTCACAACCTCTGAGAGGAACTTGATCAGCGCCCTCGTGGCGCGAAGGCCGTCGATGCGCGAGCGGTACTTGTCACTCTCGACGCTCACCCCTATCCAGATGTTCGGCGCCCACTCAAGCTTCGGATCCAGTTCAGCGAGGCGCGCGGACCGCTTTGTAAGCACCTGGAATCTATGCCAGTGCGCGTTGCGCATGACGTCGAAGACCCGCTGGATGTAGTCGAGCGGGACGTCCTTGTGAAACAGGTCGCTCATCGAGTTCACGAAGATCGTCTGCGGCCTCTTCCAGTGCAGCGGCTGATCGAGCATGTGCGGCTGGAGCGTCAACCGGAAGCCGTGCCGGTAGTTTTCCTGACCGATCGCCTGGAGCCGCTCGGCCATCCGCTCGGCGTAGCAGTACTTGCAGCCAGGGCTGACTTTCGTGCAGCCCGTGACGGGGTTCCAGGTCGACTCCGTCCACTCGATGGCTGATCTCAGGCCCATGTCAGCCTTGTTTCGTCGGGGTATGTATGTTGCCAGGCGCTTCTTCCCGTCCGTCTTCAGGCGCTCCACGCGAAGCCTCGTGGCCTCCTCCTCCTGCTTCAGGGCTGCCGTCATATGCTTCTTCAGATACGCCGTTTTGTCCTCGACAAACTTGCGTACCTTGAGCCCGGTCACCGTTCCCTTGGAGCGGAACTCCTTGCGTAACTGGTCGACCAGCGTCGGTGTGGCATCAGCCTCGAACAGAACGAGTGGTTGGGGTTCGTCGCATCCGAGAACCTGAACTCGCCGTCTGGGTCTACCTTCCACATGGCCTCCTTCATCTTCAGGTGGCCCAGCTCGTCGTTCGTTGTGAAGAACAAGTAGTACTGCGTTCGGTCTTGTCGGTCGCGCCGCGAAGTAGCGAACGTACTTGGCCACCCGCGTGAGCTTCGACTGGTAGAGCTCTCGCAGCTTCACGACACGCCTCGTCGCCGCCAAAGGCCTCGACGATGTGCTGCACCACCTTATCTTCCGGGTGTTCGAGGAATCGATTGATGGCGTCAACCATGAACGTGACGAACGCCTCGGTTGTCTTGCACTTCAGAAGCCTCTCGATCAGCGAGAACGGGATGCCCGAAAAGCCGAACGGATCGATGAACGCGAACGTCGGCGGAACGCAGTGCGATGCCACAACTGATCCGAAAACTGCGAAGCCGAGAGAATGAGATCGATGCCACCGCACGCTCTCACAATCGCACGAAACAGTGTGCCCGTGCCACGGGAGCGAGCGATGCTGATATCCGACGGGACTCTCGGGCAAGCCGCGATCTTGGTAGTGCATCTCTTGAGGCGCGTCGTTTCTGGAGAGGAGCGAGAAGCGCTCGCGGATGTGGTCTTTGCGGTGGTGCAACCGCTACCTTTCGGTCTCCACTGCCTGCGATGGATACGCCATGACGAAAAAGACCAGAGGAAGAGCGGATCATCTCGCCAGCGGCGGAGGAGAACGTCTCGGGAGCAATGGCGGAGCGCATTCGTGCGCAAGCCGCCGAAGGGCTCCGCTGTATCAGACGTTCGGAAGAGATGCACCGTGGCTGTATTGGTTCTGGAACAAACAGGACGGCGGCGAAGAGGTGGGGACACATCTTCGCGGTTCGAGGCGAATCCGAACGAGGTAGACAGTTTCCTCGACACCTTCGTCGGCGAAGCGTGGGGCATGGAAAGCGAGTTGCAGCATCGCGCGGATTTTCGGCGCGATGCGTACGATGCCGTGGCAAGACTGATTGACCCCGATTTTATAGTGGCAAATCTCAAACAACGATATGGCGCAGAGCTCGATGCGCCTACGTTTTACCACGATTCCGAAACCCCGCTCGCGACGAATCGCTGACCAGTTCACTTATATCCACCCACCAGTAGTGTCCGACAGGTTTCAAAGCAAGACCAGTCTGGTTACTGGAGATGGTCGGTTCTTCGATTGGCGCCATGTCGGTAAGCAACTGAAGCAAAGGCATTTGCTCGAAAGGCGTCACGCTCAGGATCTGT
>JALZID010000385.1 GCA_030860485.1 Pseudomonadota bacterium
GTTGTCCACAGATCCCCAGCTTGGCCTGTGGGCCCTGTGGGTAACAGGGATGTTATCCACAAGTCCACAGGCACCCATGCCCCTCACAGGCTCGCAACCACCCACAAATTGTCCCGAAGAGCCAAAATTAAGTCGAGCAGAAATACGGCGACGAGCACGCCGACCTAAACGGCGACGCGCCTCCACCGCTCGTTCGGTTTGAATTTTGCCACTCCGCTCCGCGCTACTCATAAAATTTCTCCCCCGAAAAATTCCCGAGGCCCTTCGCCGGTATTATCTATCCCCGTCGCAAAAGCGCGTCAAGGTCGGCGATTTACGCGACCGCCGTCACCTACTACAGTAGGCGCGCTGCCCTCGAAATCCTCAACGATCAAGACGGTTGGGAGGCGGTCGTTCTGATCCATCAAAGCTCCTCCTTCATGAAAACTCGTCGCGATTCCGAGCCCGCTTCATGCCACATAAGAGTGGCGAGTCATCTGATTGCGCTGGTCTCATCGACCTAGAATTCTCAGAGGTCACCGCCGAAGTCGCCAAAGTCACCGCCGATATTGCCGTCCATGTCGGCGGCCATCTCGTCGCCGGCGTCTGGACCGACGTCTTGATGAGCATCTCCGGCCTCGCCCGCGTCCTGCTGATCGCCGCCTTCTGCCCCGGCGCCGTCGAAGAACGCCTGGGCAATGGCGCTGCCCACCACGACGCCCGCGATGCTCGACAGGAAACTGGAGGCCATGATGCCGCCCATGCCCGCGCCGCCGCCCATCCTTCCAAAAGTACGCTCGATCGTGCCGGGTTGACGGATTTCGGCGCGGGTCGCCATGCGCGCGAGAGACCGCGGGTCATCCTTGGCCTGCGCGCGCTCGGCTTCAGGGGCGTCGGCGCTCAACTCTTCGAGCACCAAGCGGCGTTGTTCCGCCGTCAGCCGCGCGAATGCTTCGGTGTGGGCCTGCTCGATGGTCTGGGGCGGCGCGGTTTGCAGCATGTAGCGGTAACGCGCCACTGCCTGCTCGTCGCTCGACCGTCCGGTTAATGGTTGATCCTCAACTTGTCGCCGGGTCTGTTGCTGCTGCGTGGCTTCTTTACGCCCGAGTAGTTTATCGACGATACTCATGATTTATCTCCTCTGCTTAGGGAATAGGGAATAGAAATTTTAAACGCCCTTTTTCATCAAGAAGCATAGTACTGCTGGGCTCGCGAGCCGTCAAGCCGGTCGTTGGACGGCGCCGCTAGCCAGGCGACCATCCACCGCCCAGCGCTTTGTATAGCTGGATCATGGATACCAAACGCAGGCGTTTGGTCGCTGTGACCGAGAGCTCGACGTCGAAGAGATTGCGCTTGGCCGTGAGCACATCCAAATAGTTGGAGAGTCCGCCCTTATACCGTATCTCGGCGAGATGCAAGGCCGATCGCAGCGACCTAACCTGAGCTTCCTGCGCTTCGGTCTGCTCGCGGGCAGTGCGCACTGCGACGAGGGCATCCTCGACCTCCCGGAAGGCCACAAGGACGGTCTGCTCGTACTGGGCCAGGATCTGTCTCGCTTGCGCTTCGGCCGCCTGCTGTTGGAAGCCCAGGGCTTGGGCATTGAAGAGAGGCGCGGCCAAGCCGAGGCCGGCGCTTCCAAAGGCACCGCTCCCGAGAGCGGAAAGCTGCGGACTCGCTACCCCGAGGAGTCCCGTTAGCGTGATTTTAGGAAATCGCTCTGCCTGGGCAACCCCGATCCGGGCGGTGGCCGCGGTTAGCTGCTGCTCCGCTTGCAGGATGTCCGGGCGGCGCTCTAGTAACTCGGAAGGCAATCCGGCCGGCACTGCAGGCGGCAGCATCTGCTCGGTGAGCGCTCGCCCTCGGGGGATCCGGGCCGGATTCCTCCCGAGCAAGACGCTCAGCTCGTCCTCCTTCTGCACCATCTGCCGCTCCAGCTCCGCCATGCGGGCAGCGGCATTGGCCCGTTCCGCTTCAAACTGGTCGGCGTCGAGCTTGGGGATCAGGCCCTGCCGCAACCGAGCCCGGGCGATCCTCACGGATTCCTCCCACGATTGCAAGGTGTGCCGAACGATTTCCAGTTGCATATCGAGCTGGCGGAGATCGAAATAGGCCTGGGCGACGCCGCTCACGAGCGCCAGGACCACCGCCCGCCGATTCTCCTCCCGCTCGAGGAGCTCCGCACGCGCCGCCTCGTTCACGCGGCGCACCCGCCCCCAGACGTCGATCTCCCAGGACAGATTGCCCTGGACGTAATAGCTCGATGGCGTGGGAAAACCCGGGATGTTGGTTGCGTTCATACGGCCGAAGGCGGGGGCATTGGCCGTTGCGCTCAGTTGGGGGGCGAAATCCGTCCGCGCAATGGACAACCGCGCTTGAAATTCTTCGATGCTCGCGACCGCTTGGTGTAGGTCTTTGTTCTCCCGGAGCGCGATGCGAACGAGCTTTTGCAGTTCGTCGTCGCGCAGGATCTCCCACCACGGCAGATTGGCGATGGACTCCCCCTCGGCGCTTGCCATACGGAAGGCGCCGGGCGTGGTGATGTCCGGACGGACATAGTCAGGACCGAGCGCACAGGCGCTCAGCATGAGCGCGATCCCCGTCACTACGAGGCCACGCATCTCAAGGTCCTCCGCTAGCGGAAGGCTGGGCCGGCACGGGGCCCTTCTTCTCGGTGCGTTGCCGGGAGAAAAGATCGGCAAGCTTTCGGTTCAGCACGAAAAAGACCGGGGTGAAAAAGATGGCCAGGAAGGTTTCTGCGAGCATGCCGCCGAATACGCTGGTGCCGATGGAATGACGACCGGCGGCCCCGGCGCCCGTGGCCAAGACCAGCGGCGTGACCCCCAGAATGAAGGCCATGGAGGTCATGATGATCGGGCGGAAGCGGAGCCTGGCGCCCTCGAGCGCAGCGTCTATGACCGGAAGACCGGCTTGATAGCGCTTGTTCACGAACTCCACGATCAGGATGGCGTTCTTGGCCGAGAGGCCGATCAGGGTTACCAAGCCGATTTGGAAAAAGATGTCGTTGGTAATACCGCGGATCCATACGGCCGCCAAGGCCCCGAAGATGCCGAAGGGAACCGCCAGATTCACGACCAGGGGCACTGACCAGCTCTCGTACTGGGCGGCCAGCACCAGGAACACCATGAGCAGGCCGAACGCGAACGCCAAGATGGATTGCGTCCCCACCTTGCGCTCCTGGTAGGTGATCCCGCTCCAGTCGAGCGCATAGCCCTTAGGGACGAGCACCTCCTCGGCCGCGCGCTCCAAGGCATCGAGCGCCTGACCCGAGCTGTAGCCGGGCGCCGCTCCGCCCAACATCAAGGCGGCGTTGTAGCCGTTGAAGTGGGTCACCGGATCGGGCCCGCTCGTGAATTCCGTCGACACCACCGCATCGAGGGGGATCATGGACGTGCCCTGTTCGCTCTGGGCGCGGACGTAGATCTTGGCGATGTCCTCCGGGCGCGAACGGTACTGGGCCTCGGCCTCCGTTTGCACGCGATAGACCCGGCCGAATTTCACGAAGTCGTTGATGTAGAGGTTGCCGAAATAGGCCTGTAGGGTGTCGAAGACTTCGGAAATGGGCACGCCGAGCGCCTTGGCCCGTTCCCGGTGCACGTGGAGAGAGAGCCGCGGGGAGCTCACGCGAAAGCTGGTGCCGATGGCCCCAATCGCCGGGTTCTGTTTGGCCTTCGCGATGAACTCCTGGGCGACGTCGGCAAATCGCTTGAAGTCCCCCCCGGCGGGATCCTGGATCTGCACCGAGAACCCACCCGTCGCCCCCAGTCCCCGGATCGAGGGCGCGTTGAAGGCCAGGACCTGCGCCTCGGGGATCTTCGCGAATTCCCCGAACGCGTTCCCGATGAGCGCCTTGACGTGTTGGTCAGGGCCCGTGCGTTCATCCCAGAGGCGCAAGGGAGTGAACATGGTCGCCGTATTGGAGCCGCGGGTGCTGAACACGAAATTTTGGCCGACCAGAACGTTGGTGCTATGGATCTCCGGAACGGCGAGATAATAATGTTCGAGCTTGCTCACCACCTCCGTTGTCCGCTGTTTTGACGCACCCTCCGGTAGCTGGACCATGCTGATGAAATAGCCCTGGTCCTCCTCGGGCAGGAAGGCCGAAGGGAGCGCCCCGAACATCCCTATGGCGAGGCCGATGACGATGGCGTAGATCCCGAGCGCGAGGCCCGCCCGCCGGATGCTCATCCCGACCGTCGCGGTGTAGCGGTGCCGCGTCCACTCGAAGAAGCGGTTGAACCATTGAAAGAAAACTCCCTTTTTTCTATGGTTGGGCTTGAGCACCAGGGCGCACAGGGCCGGGCTCAAGGTGAGCGCCACGAATCCTGAGATCGTGACGGAGATCGCTATGGTGACGGCGAACTGCCGGTAGAGCTGCCCCGTGATCCCACCCAGGACGGCGGTGGGGATGAACACGGACACGAGCACCAGGACGATCGCGATCACGGGTCCCGTGACCTCTTCCATGGCCTTGTTGGCGGCTTCCTTGGGCGCGAGCCCGCCTTCAATGTGGCGCTCGACGTTTTCGACCACCACGATCGCATCATCCACGACCAGCCCGATGCACAACACCATACCGAATAGGGTCAGGGTATTGATCGAGAACCCGAGGACATACATGCCGGCAAAGGCGCCGATCAGCGAGACGGGGACCGCCACCATGGGGATCAGCGTGGCTCGCCAGCTCTGTAGAAAGAGATAGACGACGAGCACGACCAAGACTAGGGCCTCGCCCAAGGTCTGGACCACTTCCTGGATCGAAACCTCGATGAACCGGGTCGTGTCGTAGGGAACGTTGTATCTCACGCCCGGCGGAAAGCTTTTCGCCAGCGCATCCATTTCGGCGCGGATGCGCCTGACCGTCTCGAGCGCGTTCGCCCCCGGAGAGAGAAAGGTCAAAAGAAACGTCGTCGGCTTCCCCTTGAACCGCCCTTGGAGGTCGTAGGACTGGGCGCCCAGCTCGACCCTCGCCACGTCCTTGAGCCGGATCATGGACCCGTTCGGGAGTGCTCTCACGATCATCTCCTCGAATTCATTCACCTCCGTCATGCGGCCGTGCGTGATCACCGGGAGGGTGAGCTCGGTTCCGAGCGGCGCGGGCTCGCGACCGACCTGACCTGCGGGAAAATCGCGATTCTGCTCGTTGACGACGTTGGCGATGTCGGTCGGGGTGAGTGCGAGCTGTGCCATCCGAACCGGGTCGAGGATCAACCGCATGCTGTAACTCTGCGCGCCGAACACCAAGGCATCCCCGACGCCGGGCAGCCGCTTGATGTTATCGAGCACCCGCAGGATCGCGTAGTTGGCGAGAAACAAGGCGTCGTGCCGCGGATCGGTCGACTCCAGGGTCAAAACCCCCAGGAGATCCGGGGACACCTTTCTCACCGTGATGCCGCGGCGGACGACCTCGGGGGGCAACTGTGGCTCGGCCAGCTTCTCGCGGTTCTGCGTCTGGACGGCGGCGATGTCGATATCGGTCCCGATCTCGAAGGTGAGTCGGAGGGTCATGTGCCCATCGTTGGTGCTGGTCGAGTCGTAGTAAAGGAGGTTGTCGATGCCCGGAAGCTGCACTTCGATCGGACGTGCCACGGCGTCGGCCACCACCTCTGCGCTCGCGCCCGGATAGTCGGCCTCGATCTGCACCACCGGGGGCGTGATCTCGGGGTACTGGGCAACGGGCAGGACCTGCATGGACACCAGACCCACTACCACGATCACGATGGAGAGGACCGAGGCGAAGATCGGGCGGTCGATGAAGAAGCGCGGGCTCACTGAACCGCTCCGGTTTCGGTGTTCGCCGGGTCGGCGAGAGGGACCGCATCAGCGGCGACATAGGGAACCGGTTTCACCGGCGACCCCGGCAGGATCGTTTGCAGACCGGTCACCACCACCCGCTCTCCCTCGCCTAGCCCTCCTTCGATGAGCCACTGGCTATTGAGCCAGCTTGTGGCTTGGACGGGGCGGAGCTGCACTTTGTCGCCCTCATCCACGACATAGACCGAGGGTCCCTCCGGACCGACCTGGACCGCCCGCTGCGGGACCAGCACCACTCCGGTGCGAACCGATCCGACGAACCGAACCTTGACGAACTGCCCCGGCAGCAACGCCCGCTGCCCCGGAGTCACACCCCGCTCGGGATTGGGGAAGACCACCCGCACGTCGCGGGTCCCGGTCGCGGTGCGCAGTCCCACATCCAGCAGATCCAACCTCCCTGCTTCGGGGTAGATGGTGCCGTCTACGAAGGTGATGACGCCGCGCAATTCATAGACGCCCGCTCCTTGGACCCGCTTCAACGTCCGCTCCCTGAGGCGTTTGAGCAGGAAGGGTTCGGGAACGCTGACGGTCACATACATGGGGTCTACCTGGTGGATGACCGTGAGCAGATCGGTCTGCGCGGACACCAGGCGCCCTTCATAGACCCGGGTGCGCTCGATCAGCCCGGCGATGGGCGCGGTAATGCGGGTATTGTCGAGGTCGAACTGGGCCTTCACCAATTGCGCCTTGGCGCCTTCCAGCGCCGCCTTCGCCGCCAGTTCTTCGGCGACGGCGTCATCCACATCCTTCTGGCTCACCGCTTGCTCGGCGAGCAGCGGTGTAACGCGAGCGTGGTTTTGCTTGGCTTGCACCAGGCGCGCCTCGGTCTGAGCCACCATCGCCTTGGCGTTCGCCCCGGCGGCCTGGAAGGGCACGGGATCGATCTGATAGAGCAGGTCACCCATCTTGACATCGCGGCCTTCCTGGAAAAGACGCTCTTTGACGATACCCGTCACTTGGGGGCGGATCTCCACGGGGCGGGAGGACTCGGTTTGCCCGATGAATTCGGGTTCGTCAACCACCGTTTGAGTCGTCACGGTGATAACCGCAACTTCCGGGATGGGAGTGGCGGGCGGAGCGGCGGCTTCTTGTTGGCAGCCCGACAATGCAGCCAGTACAACCATATAGAGGAGGCTTAGCGCTAGCGTTCGAGCCCGATGAGCCATGCTAGTTCACGCTCAGCGCACGGACGCGCCTCCTGCGATCAAATGATCGAGCGGACCACTCCGCCGTCCACACGGAGCGCCGTTCCGTTCGTCGCAGAGGACAGCGGGCTGGCTATGAACGCAACCAGCGCGGCGACCTCCTCGGTTGCGGCAAATCGTTTGAGCAGCGAGCTGGGACGGACGGTTTCGAAGAACTCCTCCTCAACCACGGACGGTTCGAGGTTTCGGGACTTCGCCATTTGGCTGACGAACCCCTCCACTCCCTCGGACCGCGTCGGCCCCGGCAAGATGGAGTTGACCGTCACGCCGGTGCCCGCCGTCGTTTCCGCCAGACCGCGCGCCAGCGCAAGTTGCGTGGTTTTCGTGAGGCCATAATGGATCATCTCAACGGGAATATTGATGGCTGATTCGCTCGAGATGAAAATGATCCTGCCCCAGTTCTTCGCTTTCATCTTCGACAGGTAATGACGGCTCAAGCGCACGCCGCTCATGAAATTCGTTTCAATGATCGCCATCCAGTCCTCATCCGAGATATCCTCGAAGGACTTTGGTTCATAGATGCTGAGGTTATTTATCAAGACGTACACGTGAGGAAAGCTGCCGGTGGCTCGCTTCACCGGTTCCAGTTTGCTGAGATCACCCACGAGCGCCTCCAGCTTCGCGCGAGGATGCTTCTGCCGGATTTTCTCGATAGCCTCACTTACACGCTTTTCCGATCGACCGTTGATGATCACCGTCGCGCCCTCACCGGCCAGAGTCGAACCAATCGCTAGACCGATGCCCGCAGTCGAGCCGGTCACCAGCGCGAGCTTGCCAGATAGTTGTAAGTCCATAATTGCTACTTTCACCGCGACGATCTTATGCCGCACGTATGTTGGCATAAGGCCAAATCAACTGGCATCATCACGCCTTCTTTTCCTCTGAATGAATAATCCCTTCTACGATGCATTTGTTTAGACATCCCGACGCCACCAACTCAGCCCCTTCCCGGTGCATTTGACCGAGGAGCGCCTTCCCGTCCGCGTCGATGAAGGTGACTGAGGACAGATCAACGCGGCTCCGTCGCGTACCCGGAGCAGAGCGCCAGCAGCGCTCCAGTTCCTGCACCCAGGGCCCGGCGAGCTTGCCCTCTAACTGGAAGACCAGAGCTCCGGCTTCACGCCGAGTGGTGATTTTCAACATGCCTTGTTCTCAAACAGTCTTGCCGGTAATTACTCTCATGCCTGTTTCAGGCTCGCGATGTCGATGACGAAACGGTAGCGCACGTCGCCCTTCAACATGCGCTCGTAAGCCTCGTTGATCTGCTGGATCGGGATCACCTCGACATCGGATGCCACGCCGTGCTCAGCGCAGAAATCGAGCATTTCCTGGGTCTCGCGGATACCGCCGATGAGCGACCCGGCCAGGCGCCGACGTTGCATGACCAGCGGGGCGGGGGCAAGCGGCGCAGGATCGGGCATCCCGACCAGCACCATCGTGCCGTCGCGCCGTAGCAGGTTGAGGTAAGCGTTGTAGTCATGCGGCGCGGACACCGTGTCGAGGATAAAGTCGAAACGGCCAGTGTTCTCCTTGAACACGTCCGTGTCGCGGGTGGCCAGGAAATCCTGCGCGCCGAGGCGCAGCGCATCCTCGCGTTTGCCGGGAGAATGGCTAAGCACGGTGACCCGCGCGTCCATTGCGTCGGCAAGCTTCACCGCCATGTGGCCTAGGCCGCCAAGCCCGACCACCGCGACCTGGTCTCCGGCCTTGACGCCGAAGTGGCGCAGCGGCGAATAGGTGGTGATGCCCGCGCATAACAGCGGCGCCGCACGCTCGAGGGGAATTCCCGGAGGAATGCGCAGTACATAGGCCTCGTCCACGGTGATGCGTGTCGAGTAGCCGCCGTAGGTGGGCGTCTTACCATCGCGCTCATAGCCGTTGTAGGTCAGGCTCATGCCTGGCGCGCAATACTGCTCCTCACCGGTTTTGCAGGCTTCGCATTCTCGGCAGGAATCGACGAAACAGCCGACCCCGACCGTGTCGCCGACCTTCCATTTCTCGACCGCCTCGCCTACCTTCACCACCGTGCCGACGATCTCGTGGCCCGGCACCATCGGGAAGATCGAGCCGCCCCATTCGTCGCGGGCCTGATGGATGTCGGAGTGACAGACGCCGCAATAGAGAATGTCGATCCGTACATCGCGCGGACCGGCCTCGCGGCGCTCGATGGAGAACGGCCCTAGCGGCGTCGTCGCCGACGCCGCGGCATATGCGGGAGTCTTGAGCATTATCGTTACCTCCTATACTGAATAAGTAATCACAAATGCACGGGGTGTGTGCATATGAGTCGATGTCAGACGGATCGGTCGCTCCTGCCGATCAGATCGCAGACTTTTGCAGAGGTTTCCTATCTATGCTATACAACACGGAGGACGATCTTGCCGCGTGTGTGGCCTGTCTGGCTGAGCTCGTGCGCATGACGCGCTTCCGACAGCGGCAAAACGGTTTCGACAATAGGCCTGAGCTTTTCCGACTCGACCAGCTTTGCAAGCTCAGTTAGCTGAGTGGCGCTCGGTTGAACGAAGACCGAGGCTTGGCGGACCCTATGCGCAGCGGCCCCCTCTGCCGAGGGAGGACCGACGATGGAAACCAGGATTCCACCCTTCTTCAGCACCTTCCATGAACGCTTCTGAGTGTCTCCTCCGATGGTGTCGAAGACTACATCAACATCG
>JALZID010000386.1 GCA_030860485.1 Pseudomonadota bacterium
CGTGTGAGGACTCCCACTTTTCGAGCTGCGTCCGTTCAGCCGGTTGCAACTCGATCGACAGCCTCGTGTTCGGCATGACCGTGAGCATAGCAATTGCCAGAGAATCTGTCAAGTTATTTAAGGGACACTCCACTAGGCGAGGAAGGCGCGAGTGCCCCTCGAAGATTTCTCGCTGTCCGGTCCCTCGCGCGCGACGCTGCGTCAGGCTGGAAACCGGATGGCCCGCGAAGGCGCCGCCTTCGATCTCCTGGCCGCCAAGGACGTCCCGGCGCTGCTCGACGAGCTGCAGGGGATCTCCGACCAGTGGCTCGCCCGCAGGAACACGCGCGAGAAGTCCTTCTCGCTCAGCCGCTTCGACCGCTCCTACCTGGCGCGCCTGCCGGTGGCCGTGGTGCGCAAGGACGGGCGGCATCGTCGCATTCGCCAACGTCTGGGCCGGCGAGGTGAAGGAGGAGATGTCACTCGACCTGATGCGATACGCCGACGACGCGCCTTCCGGGGTGATGGAGTACCTGTTCGCCCAGTTGATGCTGTGGGGACGCGCACAGGGCTATCGCTGGTTCAGCCTCGGCATGGCGCCGCTCGCCGGCCTCGAGGAGCACCGGCTCGCCCCACTGTGGAACAAGCTCGGCGCGTTGCTCTTCCGCCACGGCGAGCACTTCTACAACTTCCAGGGCCTGCGTGCGTTCAAGGACAAGTTCGATCCAATCTGGGCGCCGCGCTACCTGGCCTCGCCCGGTGGCCTTGCCACGCCAATCGCGCTCGGGCACGTGGCCGCGCTCGTCAGCGGCGGCGTGTCGGGCGTGGTGACGAAGTAGCGCTCCTGGCAGAGCGAACGGTCAACGCGAACGCTCCGCCTCGTGCTCGGTGACGCCTCGCTCGATGCGCCGGAACTATTAAGGTACCTGCAGCAGGATGTCCCGCAATGCGGCAATTTCGAGCGGCTTCACCAAGTGATGATCAAAGCCGGCGTCGCGCGAGCGCTCCCGATCTTCTTCGGCACCAAACCCTGTCAACGCGACGCACACCACGTCCTGCGTGTGGATGAGCTTGCGCAAACGACCGCAAACTTCGTAACCGCTCATGCCCGGCATCCCGATATCGATGAACACCGCCTGCGGCCGAAACTCTTTCGTGATGTCCAATCCCGAGGCCCCATCATATGCGGCACGAGTCTCGTGGCCCAGGAGATCGAGCAGCATGCACAGGCTCTCGGCCGCATCCCGATTGTCGTCGACCACAAGGATCCGCAGGCGGCGGCTTGCCGGCGCGGGTTCATCACGGTCGGCAGCGGGGGCGGGCCTAACCTGTGGCATCTCAGGTAATAGCGGAAGGCGCACGGTGAACTCGCTGCCTTTGCCGCGACCTTCACTGCGCGCCCTCACCGTTCCTCCATGCATCTCGACCAGATTCTTGACCAGCGTCAGTCCGATGCCGAGCCCCCCTTCCGAGCGCTCCAGCGAAGAGTCGAGCTGGGTGAATAGATCGAACACGCGCTCCAGCATGTCGGCAGGGATGCCTATACCGGTATCACGCACGGTGATAAAAACTTCGTTAGCTAGTGTCGAAACCGTCAGCGTGATGCGTCCGCCGTCCGGCGTGAATTTCACGGCATTGTTCAGCAGGTTCGACAATACCTGGACCAGACGGGCTTCGTCGCCAAGAACGCTGCCAGGTTCGGCGGACATCACGATGTCCACGCTCTGATTGCGCGCCTCGGTCGGCGGCCGAACGGTCTCCCTCGCGCCAGCCACCACGCTGGCGATGCTGACAGGGAGCTTCTGCAACTGTATCCGGCCGCGGCTGATGCGTGAGATATCGAGCAGGTCGTCGATGAGCCGGGTCATATGCTGCACCTGACGCTCGATCACATCCCGCGCCCACTTGAGTTTCTCATCCTCCGGACCCAGCAGCCGCAACACATGGGCCGCGCTGCGGATGGGAGCAAGCGGGTTGCGCAGTTCGTGTGCAAGCATGGCGAGGAATTCGTTCTTGCGGCGATCGGCTTCCAAGAGCAGTTGCTCGCTGCGCTTGCGTTCTGTGATGTCCACGGATATTCCCGTGAGATGTGTCGGGCGTCCCCCAGGATCGCGACGCAGGCGAGCCTTGTCGGCGATCCACAAGAGCCTGCCGTCGGGCGTGATGATGCGAAATTCGGCGTCGTATAGCGCCTCTCCCCGCAGCGCCTGCGCCGCCGTCGCTTCGACCGACGCACGGTCGTCGGGATGGATCAGGTCCTTGAACGCCGGGATGCCGCTGCTCGGAACACCGAGGATTTCGGTTGCATTGTCGGACCGTATTACCGTTCCGGTCGTCACGTCCCATTCCCATGCCATCATGCGCGCGGCCGAGAGCGCAAACTTCAGCCGCTCATCACTTTCGTGCAGCGCATCGAGGGTACGCTTCTGTTCGTTAAAATCGGTGCAGGTTCCGAACCACTTGACGATCTGGCCGTCTTCGCGCAGGGGCAGCGCCTGTCCGAGATGCCATAGATAAGTCCCGTCCGCGCGCCGCAGCCGATGCTCGACCGTAAACGGTTCGCCGGTTTCGAGCGCATGCGTCCATTTCGCGAGGACACCGGGCAAATCGTCGGGGTGGACGATGCGTTGCCATTCCCAACCTTCGGTCTCTTCAGGGGAAAGTCCGATGTATTTGAGCCACCGCTGGTTCAAATATTCGATGCGACCGCCGGGCGTTGCCATCCAGACCATTTGTGGGACGGTCTCGGCGATGAGGTGAAACTGCCGTGCGCTGCGTGCCAGTGCGGCTTCGGCTGCTCTGCGCTCGGTGATATCGCGGAACACAAGCACGACACCGGTGAGCTCTCCCCCCTTGTTTCTTACCGGCGCACCGCTGTCGTCGATCGGTAGATCGATGCCGTCTTTCGCGATCAGCACCGTGTGGTTGGCGAGGCCGACGATCGTCCCTTCACGCAACACCTTGTCGACCGGATTCTCGACCGCGCGACGCGTGGATTCGTTGACGATGCGAAATACATCCTTTAGCGGCTTGCCAACGGCATCCTCGCCCCATCCGGTCAACCTGCCGGCGACGGAATTGACCAGCGTCACCATGCCCCGGGTGTCGGTCACGATCACCGCATCGCCTATACTGGTCAATATGGTCATGCACCACTCGTGCTGCTCGTGCGCATAATTTTCGGCTTGGAAGCGGGATATGATCTCTCGCCGAATCACCACATAGGCACCCCCGGCGGTGGTGAGCACCAAGAGCAGCATCCCAAGCTCCGCCAAAGAGACTGCGGAGTAACTCCGGGTTGCTTGCGCGACCCTCCCTTGGAGTGTCGCGTTCTCCGCGCGCTCCATGTCGGCCACCAGGGCCCGTATCGCATCAGTTAGCTGCTTGCCGGCCCGGCCCGCCACCAGCTCGCGGGCGGCCTCGAATCCCTGTTCCCGGCGCAGCGCGATAGCGCGTTCCGCGAATTGCATGCGGGCCGCTATCTTTTCCTCCAGCTTTGCGAGCCTCGCTTGCTGTTCCGGACGATCCGCGGTCAGTCGCTTTAGCCTCCCTAAGGCTTCAGCGCGGGAGGAAAACGCAGACTGGTAGTGATCGAGGAAAGCGGGATCGCCGGTCAGGATATAGCTGCGCTGTCCCGTCTCCGCCTCGAGGACCAGCAACAAAGAGTCGGACAACGCATCGAGGATTTCATAGCTCTGGGCGATGCCCACGCGGTCGTGCAGCGTGCGCGTGTAATACCAGGAAACGCCGCCGTTTACAGCGAGTAGTACGAGCAGCAGCACAACGCTGTAGACCACCGATTTCGGGATTCCGGGCTTCATCACGGTACCCTTCAGGTTGAAGAACGGGGTATTCTAGAGCAGCGTGTCATTGGAAGAATAGCGGCACACGGCGTTCTCCAAGGCCTCGGGGATGCCCGCGAACAGCGCCGCCATGTCCTCCGGCCCTTGAGGTGCTGCCCCTGGCGGTAACGTCGCGAGCGCCTGGGATCGTCCAGCGTGCGGCCCTCTGGATGCACACCCGGGCCTCGTGGGCCTCGTAGTCTGCCCCTCGGCGTAGCTCCGGGTCACGAGCCGGGTGAGTTCCGGTAGCCGCTCGGGTTCTGGCACAAGGCCACGATACAGCTCCTCCGGAGGCACCAACGCCGGGTAGACACAGTATCTGATACGATCTCCTTAGGCTGCGGCCTGGATCGCCTGCGACCCTATTATGAGCCATTCCGATAAAATCGCATCGGCGGCAGGTGCTGAGTCCCTAGGCCGAGCGGTAGATCTCTTGGCGGCGGGGGCATGGCAAGAGGCCCACGAGATCGTACAGGTCGAAAACTCCGCGCTGGCCGCATGGCTGCACGGGATCGTGCATATCCTCGAAGGCGATCTCGACAACGCGCGCTACTGGTACCGAAAGGCCGGCCGCGTCTTCCCCGGGCGGGACGCCATACAGGAAGAGCTTGCGGCTGCGCGCAGGACAGTACAGGCGAAGATGGCTCGTCATGAACAATGAGCCGCGCGAGCCAAGGCACCCAGCGGGGAACCACCCGACAGCGAGACGGAGCGGCATTATTGACCAATCAATGCCTTCGGCACCCGATATCAGGAAACCGCACGGGGGAGGCCCGGACCGATATCACGCGCCCCGGTGCGCTGCATGGATCTCCTCTCGCCATGCATGAGAACATTGGCGTCGCGACGGTTTCCTCTGCGGAAGCGACCGATCCCGGGCCGCAGAGGAGGGCCGTATAATGATAGATAGGTTGCCGTAGCGTAAACGAGGACATCCTGATGGCAAAGCTGACGTTGAAGATATCGGAGCTTCGTGAAGGCCAGCCAACGCGGGTGGACCTAGAGGGCAAGGGCATCCTCGTAGCGAGGGTGGGTCAAGCAGTTTATGCGATCGGGGACAGATGCACCCATCTGGGATGCTCGCTCAGCAAAGGCACGCTCGAGGCCACGATCATCACCTGTCCCTGCCACGGCTCGAAGTTCGATATCACGACCGGTAAAGTGGTGACCTGGGTCGGCAAGCACCCGATCTTGGGCGGGCTGACCACCTTCATGAAGAAGGATGTGCCCGTCTATGCGGTAGCGGTGGCGGGAGATGAGGCGAGCATAGGCAACGAGTAGATACCTCCTGGCAACGAAGAGTCCCTCGTTGCAGCTCCCGCCGACAACGCCGCCGCCTGCGCCTCAACACCGGTCCCATCTTGTGCAACGCTTATGGTTCGACGCGTTCCGCGGCTCGCTCCCGAGCTCCCGTTGCCCCCCTACGCCTACGCGCGTGGCAAACACCCGCATCCCACCCGCGACCGGGCCGGGCATAGCTCCGGTGCTCTGCCGAAGTTCCGGATAGGACTCGACCCCGATCGGTGGGACGACTGCCGACCCTATCTGTACGGCATTGACCTCTTGAATCGTGGGTATTATTGGGAGGCGCACGAGGCTTGGGAGGGGCTTTGGCACGCCTGCGGCCGAAGTGGGAGGATGGCCGATTTCCTCAAGGCGCTCATCGCCTTGGCCGCCGCGGGGGTCAAGCTCCGGGAGGGCCGCGAGCGCGGTGTGCGCCAGCATGCGGCGCGCGCCCAGTTGCTGTTCGACCAAGTGACACGGGAGCTCGGTGCCGCAGAGATCCACTACCTTGGCCTGGACCCCAGAGTGCTCGCTCGTTACGCGAGCGAGCTGGCCAGTACACGCGCCATGCCTGCGGCAGATCAGGGGTCGCTTTTGCCCTTCCTGCTCATCCCGCAGTGGCACGACTCTGACGTAATTCGCAAGCTTGGCCAGTGAGCCTTTGCAGCTACCGATCATCGATATCCGACCGTTGATCGCTCGGAATGCGGGCCGCTGTGCGGTGGCCGCTCAGATCGGGCAGGCCTGCCGCGAGCACGGGTTCTTCTACATCCTCGGTCATGGGGTGGACGAGGGTCTGCAAGAGCGGCTGTTGCACGTGAGCCGCCAGTTCTTCGCCCAGGCCCTCGAGAGGAAGCTCGAGATCCGCATGGGCTTGGGCGGTCGGGCGTGGCGCGGGTATTTCCCCGTCGGCGGTGAGCTGACCTCGGGCAGGCCCGACCTCAAGGAAGGCCTCTATTTCGGCGCGGAGCTCG
>JALZID010000387.1 GCA_030860485.1 Pseudomonadota bacterium
TCGCCCACAAGCTCCACAGGCTCACCAACAAAATTACAGAAAGAATGATGCACTAACCCAATCCACACTCCGAGTGTTCAACTAACGCTGGAACTTGGGTGTTCAATTAACGCTGGTACTTCACCGCTCACCCATAACATTGGGTACGACGGACACCCGAGCTGGTCACCCGATGGCAGCAAGATCGCATTCGAATCCGTTCGCGACGGCACCCCAGCGATCTACGCCATGCACGCCGATGGGGGCAATCAAACGCGCCTCACTCGCGGCCAAGGGCGACACGGGCTGCCGTCGTGGTCCCCGGATAGCAAAACGATCGCGTTCGCATCCGAGCGCGACGGGGCTACCGAGATCTACGCCGTGGGCGTCAACGGTGACGAGGAGACTCGATTGACGACTACGGGCGAGAACGGCTACCCGTCTTGGTCTCCTGAAGGAGGGAAGCTCGCCTTCGCTTCGCGGCGCGATGGCAACTGGGAGATTTATGTCATGGATGCCGACGGCAGGAACGCGCGAAGGCTTACCGATGACCCGGGCATCGACAGGTTTCCTGCATGGGCACCCGACGGTAATCACATCGCCTTCGCATCGAATCGTGACGACAACTGGGAGATCTACAAGATGAATGCCGCTGGGGGACTCGAAATGAATTTGACGAACAACCCGGCCATGGAGGATGCCAACGACGCGCGCCCATCGTGGTCATCCGATGCCACCAGCATCGTCTTCGCCGCGACCGGCCACCCGCGTTATTCGGGCTTTCTCCGCCGCGCTTTGGGCATCGCCAGCATTCTGGTGCAAAGCGCGCTGCAGATGGGATTGGTCTTGCTTGCGGTGATGCGCTGGGACCTCCGTTTCTTTAGCCTCACCCTGGTCTTCGCGTTGAACGCGGCCTTGAACGTGTCACAGGCTCAAGACTATGACCTTCGCCTGGTGGTGACCGCAGCGCTGGCAGGCCTCGTGGCCGATACTCTGGTGAGAGGCTTGAAGCCGTCGGCTGCCAAGCCCCAAGCCATGCATCTCTTCGCGTTTACGGTGCCGACCATCTATTACGCGCTGTTCTTCCTGGTGCTGATGTTGACGCGGGGGATCGGCTGGTCAGCGCACCTGTGGATGGGATCTATCGTGCTCGCGGGCGTTACTGGTTGGCTGCTCAGTTACATGCTCCTGGCAGTCTTAAGGATTCCCCAGAAACAAGAGCACGGGGCTGAATAAGCTTGCCCGTCGCCTGGGGTCAACGGTGACCCGGCGCGTCTGGACCGATGTTGACGACGCTACTGAGCTCCGAGCAGTGTTAATTCTACCTGCACTCGAATGGCACGTTTTCTCCCTACCGGTATGATACGCGATGCGTACCCTACCGGTTTCTTTGATCATGAGATTCGCATGTGCGCACGAGATTAGACAGGAAAGGAGGCTTTATGTGGAAAAAGAGCGTCTTCTGGTTACCGGAGAAGAATTCAAGGAAGAGATGGAAACTCGTAGCACTGTCCTTGATCAGCGCAATGATCGCCGCAGCGTCATTGGTGAGCGTGCCCCCGGCCGCCGCCAAGCCGGCCGCGCAGGGCATCACCGAGGAGGAGGGCGTAAGGGCAACGTTGAACGTACGTCTCCAAAGCATAAGACTGGCATTCAAGACTTTCCCCACCCGTGAGACTTGGCATTGGTGCGTTGGGTTATTTGGCGTTTACACGCTGTGCGCTCTGATGATTGGATTGTTGACTGGATTTTGTCGCTTGGAGTTGATGAAGGCATCTGCCTGGTCAATTGCCTCAACGCCAATTGTCTTGCTCGTGATGCCAAGCCTTGTGGAGGAGTTCTTCTTTCGCGCTGTCTTACTGCCGCATCCCGTTGAGGTGATTTCTCCGAGAACACAATTCTTCTGGGCCTCGGTCAGTCTCATGGCCTTTGTGGTCTCGCATCCAATCAATGGCTTGATCTCACAACGATGGGTGTTTCTTGACCCTGTTTTCTTGGTTCTTGCGACCCTGCTTGGAATCGTATGCACCATCACCTACTTGAAGTCAGGTTCAATTTGGGTGCCGATTCTATTTCATTGGCTTACGGTTGTCGTGTGGATCATGTTTCTGGGTGGTTGGCAAAAGGTGATTCCCTAAAAAGGAGAACGAGCGATGACAACTCCATTGATAACCGTCTACGCTTGTCTACTGAGCGCTTCGGTTCGCTGCACTCCGACGCCGTTCTCGTGCGCACGAACATTGGGGACAGGGGACTTATCACCTCATAAGTTCGTGCCAATGTCGGGCGTACACCATCCAGCAACCTTAACCGAAAGGTCCAGGGAAGCGCATGCTTGAAGTTGGCGAACCAGCCACGCAGGATGGAATTGAGGTCCGGCATGATCCGCTTCAGGCTGTGGCCACGGGTACGCCGCGTCTTGTGGCGGATGACGTCCTTCAGCGCGCGAGACTAATCTTGCGTACGGAGCGACGACCACACTCGAAGCGATAGCCGAGGAACTCGAACCCGTGACCGGGCCCCTGACAATCCGCGAGATAGGTCTTCTCGGGATGGAGCGCCACTCCAAGCGTCGCGTGTGTTGTTCACCGCCGCGATGGGAAGCTCGCCGACGCCCGCGAGGCATCCGCGGCAGTCATGGATGGACCACCCGGCGGTGCGCAGGCGAGCGTGAGGCGCATGGACATGGGACCGGCCGCGCGCAAGAATAGCCGGAGCAACTGCGGACCACCTCGAATGACTCTAACGCTCAAGGACCACGACCGGCACAGTTACGCCGACTATCTGGGCTGGCCGGAGGACGTGCGCTATGAGTTGATCGATGGCGTCGCCTATCTCATGGCACCCGCGCCGACCGTCCGCCATCAGGACATCGCGGGAGAGATCTTCCGGCAGATCGCGAATGCCTTGGAGGGGAAACCCTGCCGGGTGTTCATCGCGCCAGTGGACGTGCGCCTGCCCAAGGCCGATGAGGCCGACGAGTCCATCGATACCGTGGTACAGCCGGATGTGCTGGTGGTCTGCGATGAGCGCAAGATCAGCGAGCGCGGTGTGCGCGGCGCCCCCGATTTCGTGGTGGAGGTGCTGTCGCCGGCGACCGCGGGGCACGATCAGGTGAAAAAGCGCCGCATCTACGAACGGCACGGCGTCCGGGAGTACTGGCTGCTACATCCCACGGATCAGGTACTCACCGTCTACCGGCTGATGGGCGCCGAATACGGCAAGCCCGACGTCCAGGAACTCGCCGGCGAGACGCCGATCGGGGCGCTGGCCGGCCTCACCATCCTCTGGGACGCGCTCGCGGCCCGGCTGCCCCGCCCGGAATATTGACCCCGGGGGGGTGACACGTTGACACGGGGGCCGCGGCCCGTGCCCCGTCCCAAATACCGACCGGGGCGCGCGATAGGGCCTTACTCTACTCAGAGCGTATCGGGGAATAGACGCTCGCTTCCGTCAAGGTCTCCCGTGCTCCCGTAATCAAGCGGGGCGGCGGCCGGGCTCAGGATCGCGCCGTCCACGACGCGGCCGAGGACCAACTCATGGTCGCCGGCCGGATGGTGGCCGTACAGCGAACAATCGAAGTACGCGAGCGCATCGCAGAGGACCGGGGCGCCCGTGCGACGGACGACCCACGCGATGCTCGCGAGCTTGTCGGCACCTTGTGGCTGGCCGAAGTGCGCAGCCAACGCCATCTGATCCTCGCGCAGGACGCTGACCGCAAAGGCCCCGCCCTCGATCAGGAGCGGATACGAGCCGTGCTCGCGGTGGACGGCGAGGGCCAAGAGCAGCGGATCGAAGGAACACTGCATGACCCAAGCCGCGGTGAATGCATTGTGTACGGCTCCGTGAGCGACCCCGATCACGTACACGCCGTGGGTGAGTCGGCGACAGAGCGCCGCGATCGCATGGCTCACCGGCCGAGATCTTGACTCACGATCCACCACGCATGGTCACGAATCGCGCTTTTTTGATCCCCTCACCCTACCCTCTCCCGAAGGGCCCGAAGGGAGAGGGGATTTTGGGGAGGCGATCTTCCGATTCTTGCGGAGACGATTTATGGCTGTCGCCGGTAATACCGGCACGCCGCGGTGGACACCGCGGCTGCGGCCGGCTTCTGGCCAACCGCCCGTCTTCACTGCGAGCTTGTGAAAAAATCTACTGCGCTCGAGATCTCGCGACGATTTTTTCACAAGCTCTGCGACCCCGCCCGATGCCGCTCCTTGAGTCGCGCGTAATGCGTGGCGGAGTATTCGAGGTACGCGATCTCGCGCTCGGTCAGGGCCCGCGCCCGGCGCGCCGGGGTGCCGACCCACAGGAAACCGCCCTCCAGCACCTTGCCGCCCGGCACGAGACTACCCGCGGCCAGCACCACCCGTTTGTTCAGGACCGCCCCGTCCATGACGGTCGCGCGCATGCCGATGAGGCAATCGTCCTCGATGCGGCAGGCGTGCAGGATGGCCTGGTGGCCCACGGTCACGCGATCCCCGATAGAGACCGGGTGTCCAGCGGGCGAGAACGGGCCATCGTGCGTGCCGTGCAGGATGGAGCCGTCCTGGATATTGGTATAGGCCCCGATGACGATGCGGTTCACGTCCCCGCGCGCCACCACCATGGGCCACAGTGAGCTGTGCTCACCGATGCCCACATCACCGATGACGAGCGCCGTCTCGTCGATGTAGGCGCTCATCGCGATCACCGGGGTGTGGTCCTCGAATGAGCGGATGGCCAAGGGAGCGCGTCCTCAGGCGGCCGGGCCAGGCGCCGTCAACAGGCGCTCGATGGCGAGCGCCAGCGGCTCGCACTCGACCGAGTCCTCGGCCAGGAACGTCTTGACGAGCGGCCGGCCCTCGCCCCAGCACCAGGCGAGCGACGGCGCCACCACATCGGCCGGTGTCTTGGGCTCGGCGAGACGATGCTCGACGGCCAGCGCATTGCCGAGGGCCTGGACGGCCTCCAGGAGCGCCTGCCGACCCTCGGCCGCCAGTTCAGCGGCGCAGAGCACCCGACTCATCTTCAGGCGCCGCTCGGCCTGCCCGCGACAGGCACGGGCCTTTTCTCGCTCGGCCTCCGATAATGCCGCCGGCGTTCCCGACGCTGCTCCGTCACCGAGCAAGGGACGGCTGCCGCGCGTGGTGCGCTGGAGGAGGCCCGCCTTCGCGAGGCGCTCGAGGGTCTCGGCCATGTGCCGGTCCATGACCTCCAGGTGGAGCGGCGCGAGTGGATCGCCAGACGCCGCGATCTCCCGATGCAACCGCTCGAGGTCGGGGCACCAGCGTTCCGCATCGCGCTCGACCACGCAGAGGACCACGGAGTGATCGCCTTCGAGCGGGTACTCTTCCTCGCAGCGGACCAGGGCTGCGCCCAGCCGTTCCTGGGCACGCAGGGCGAACGTCTGGGCCCGGTCCGTCGACACCGGTACGGCGGGCGGCGGGACCCCCGGCCCACGGGTGCCGACGAGCTGGTTCAAGCGTTCCAGGAAGGCCTGTTTGCCACCGCCGAAGGCGATAAGGTCGAGATCCCCCTTCAGGTCCAGCACGCCCTCGGCGAGTGCCTGCTTGTTGGCGAGCGTCCCGAGCATGCGATGCTCGATGGTGCCTTCGGAGACCAGATGGATGACGGTCACGGGCCGCGTCTGGTGCTTGCGCCAGGCGCGCGCGATGCGCTGTTCGAGCCGTGCCGGGTTCCAGGGCAGATCGCAATTGATGACGACGCTGGCGTTCTGAAGATTCAAGCCGGTGCTGCCGGCGTCGGTAGTGAGGAACAGGCGGCATTCCGGATCGGTCTTGAAGAGGTTGATCTCGCCGCGGCGGCGCAACTGCGGGACGCTGCCCGTGTGCCAGGCAGAGCCGAGACCGTGTTTCTGGCACAGGCCACGCACCAGCAGGAGCATGCGCTCCCACTCCGAGAAGATGATCACCTTGACGTCCGCGTTATCCCGGCATTCCTCGAGGATCTTTTCGAGCTCGCCGAGCTTGGGGCAAACCGGATCGTTCGGGTCCAGGATGTAATTGGTATCGCAGATCATGCGCATCATCGCCAGCTCGCGCTGCAATTTGTCCTGCTCGCTCTGGGTGAGCGGGCGGCGGCGGGCCTGCGCGGCGAGCCGCATGACCTGGTCTTCGTGATCGGTATAGGCCTTTTTCTGCCCGTCCGATAAGGGCACAAAGAAGGTCTTGTCGGTGCGGTCCGGGAGCTCGGTCTCGACATCGGCCTTGCGGCGCCGGAGCAGGTAGGGTTTGATGCGGGCGTTCAGGCTCGCGAGGTTGTGATAACCGCTCGGGCGGCCGCGGTCGTCCAGCCGGTAAAACTCGCGATTGAAGCGGAATAGCGGGCCGAGCACCGTGGGATCGAGAAAGTCCATCAAGGAATGGATCTCATCGATGCGGTTCTCGATGGGCGTACCGGTCAACACGAACGCATAACGGCTCTGCAGGCGCTTGATCGCCTGCGCCGTCTGCGTGCTCCAGTTCTTGATCCGTTGCGCCTCGTCCAGGACCACGATATCGGGCTTGAGCTCGACATTGACCGTGAGCGCGTCCTTGACCATCTGCTCGTAATTGACGATGGTGAAAAACGGCGCATGCCCATAGGCACTGAGCCGCGCCTTCGGCCCGCCGAAGACGATCTGGTAGGGCAATGGGCTAAACCGCCGGATCTGCTCCTCCCATTCGGTCTTGAGCGAGGCGGGCGTGACGATGAGCACGCGCTCTGCCTGGCCGAGCCGGTGTAACAGCGCGCACGCGGCGATCGCCTGGATGGTCTTGCCGAGGCCCATCTCGTCGGCCAACAACGCGCGCTCGTTGAAGGCCAGGTGCAGCATGCCCTCGCGCTGGTAGGGGAAGAGCGGCACGGTGGTCTCCTGCGCCGGCCAGCTTCCGGCCTGCACCCGGTGCTCGTAGTCCTTGCGCAGGGCCTTGCGTTCCGATGCCCGGGACCGCGCCAGGATCCACGGCTCGACCTCCTGCGAGATCCGCAGCCTCGGGTGCGCGGCATGGGTCAAGCGTTCGAGCGCCTCCTCGGCGGCGCCGTCCCGCAAGAGCCCGTCTGCGTCGAACGCGTCCCTCAGCGGCTTGGGGAGGTCCCTGAGTTCGCCCATAGCGCGCAGGGTGCCGGCGGCGGGGTCGGGGACGATGTCGATGCGCTCGCCGCCGTTCTCCCGGGCGGTCTTGAAAGGCTTCTTATAGCGCGCCTCGAGGTGCAGCAGCACCGCCTCGACGTGCTTGCAGGTACCGAAGCCGTTGATGCGAAAATCCACGCAACTGCACGCGAACTGCCGCTCGCGCAGATCGCGGACCTCGACCGAGTAATCGAGCCCGCTCCCCGAGCCTATGCGGAAGTTCGAGAAGATCGGGTGCCTGGGATCGAGATTCCGGATGGTGAAGCGCTCCGTACGGGCGCGGATACGGCGGCGCTCGACCTCCTCCTCGTCGGTGGTGCGCCAGTCGTGAGCGGACGGGAGCTTGCGGGCGGCAGCTTGTCGGCGGGCCATGGCGCGCGGCAGGATAGGGGATCCGCCGCCCCCTTGTCGACCGCGCTTCGCAAGCCGTCGGGCGATCCGTTAAGCTTCGCGCATGGCCCCGGTCCGCGAGGTGGTGCTCCCCGACATCGGCGACTTCAAGGACGTCGAGGTCATCGAGGTCCTCGTCAAACCCGGCGATGACGTAGAGGCCGAGACCCCGCTCATTACGCTCGAGAGCGACAAGGCCACCATGGAGGTGCCCTCCCCCTACGCCGGCACCGTCCAGTCCATCCAGGTAGAGGTCGGGGACAGGATCTCCGAGGGCGCCACGATCCTCGCGCTCGCGGAAAGATCCGCAGGCCAGGCGTCCGCGGCGCCGGTACCGGAGAAGACCGCGGGCGGAGCACAGCAAGCCCCTGTGTCGGATAGCGCAGCGCGCGAGGCCATAACCTCCCCGGCCGTGGCGCCGACGCCAACCGTCCCCGCCGCCCCGGCCGAGGAGAGACCGCCCCCCGCGCTACCGTCCACCGAGGTCGTGCGCGGGAGCCGGGCACACGCGAGCCCCTCGGTGCGGCGCTTCGCGCGCGAGCTGGGTGTGGACCTCGGGCTCGTGACCGGCTCCGGGCCCAAGGGCCGTATCCTCAAAGACGACGTCACCGCGTTTACGCGCAAGGCGCTCTCGGGTCCCGTCATCAGCGCTCCGGCGGGAGAGGGATCGGTGTCCGCGGTGCCGCCCATCGACTTCTCGTGCTTCGGTCAGACCGAGCTCCGTCCGCTCTCGAAGGTCAAGCGCATCGCCGGAGAGCACCTGCACCGGAGCTGGTCCACCATCCCGCACGTCACCCAATTCGACGAGGCCGACATCACCGAGCTCGAGGCATTCCGCCAGGCCAAGCGCAAGGAGGCCGCGCAGAAGGACATCAAGCTCACCCTCCTGGCCTTCCTGCTCAAGGCCGCCGTCGTGGCCCTGAAGAGACACCCCCAGGTCAATTCCTCGCTGACGAGCGACGGCGAGGGGCTGGTGTTCAAGAAGTATTTCCACATCGGGATCGCGGTGAACACCGATCTGGGCCTCTTCGTCCCCGTGATCCGGGACGTGGACCAGAAGGGCCTCTACCAGCTCGCCGCGGAGGTCCAGGCGCTCTCCAACCGGGCCCGGACGGGCAAGATCGAGCCGCGCGAACTCCAGGGCGGGTGCTTCACGGTCTCGAGCCTCGGCGGGGTGGGCGGCACCGGCTTCACCCCGATCATCAACCCCCCGGAGGTGGCGATCCTGGGCGTCTCGCGCGCCGCGATGAGGCCCGTCCACGATGGACAGGGGTTCGCCCCGCGCCTCCTCTTGCCGCTGTGCCTGTCCTACGACCATCGGGTCATCGACGGGGTCGCCGCGGCCGGTTTCACGCGCCTCCTCGCAGAGGTGCTCTCGGACATCCGCCACATCCTCCTGTGAGCGCCGCGGAGAAGACCGAGGTCGCGGTGATCGGGGCGGGGCCCGGGGGTTACGCTTGCGCCTTCCGCGCCGCCGATCTCGGCAAGAAGACCGTGCTCATCGAGCGTTATCCCGACCTCGGGGGCGTGTGCCTGAACGTCGGCTGCATCCCTTCGAAGGCGCTCCTGCACGTCGCCCGGCTCATCGACGAGATCCGGGCGTTCAAACAGCACGGCATCGATCTCGGCACACCGCGGATCGAGACCGAACCGTTGCGGAGCTGGACCGAGGGTGTGGTGCGGCGACTGACGGGCGGGCTCAAGACGCTCGCCAGGCAGCGACGGGTCACGGTGCTGCACGGCACCGCCGCCTTCCGGTCCCCGCATGAGCTTCGCGTCACCGGGGCCCCTGGTGATCAACCCGGGGGCGAACAAACGGTATCGTTCGAGCACGCGGTCATCGCCGCGGGCTCGCAGGCGGCGCGCATCCCCGGCCTACCGGAAGACCCCAGGGTGCTGGACTCGACCGCTGCGCTCAGGCTGGCGTCCATCCCCAAGCGCCTCCTGGTCATCGGCGGCGGGGTCATCGGCCTCGAAATGGCCTGCCTCTACGACGCCCTGGGCTCGGAAATCACGGTCGTCGAGCTCACCGATCGGCTCTTGGCGGACTGCGATCCGGACATCGTGAAACCCCTCGAAGGGCGCCTGCGCGAGCGTTATACCGGGGTGCACCTCGCAACCCGCGTCCTCGCGGTCGAGGCCCACGTTTCTGATATGGGTAGAGGCGAGCTCTCGGCGCGCCTCGAAGGCCAGGCCGGCCCCTTCACCCAGGGATTCGACGCCGTTCTCTGCGCCGTGGGCCGGCGCCCCAACGGCCATCGCCTCGGGGCCGAGCACGCCGGGATCTCGGTCAGCGAGGCCGGTTACATCCCGATCGATGCACAGATGCGGACCAACGTACCGCACATCTTCGCCATCGGCGACATCGCGAGACCCCCGCTCCTGGCCCATAAGGCGGCGCACGAGGGTCGGGTCGCCGCCGAGGTGATCGCGGGACACAAGAGCGGCTTCGAGGGACGAGTGGTGCCCTCCGTCGCCTATACCGATCCGGAGATCGCCTGGGTCGGATTGACCGAGACCGAGGCCGTGGCGCAGGGGGTCCGCTTTGGCAAGGGCGTGTTTCCCTGGGCGGCCAACGGGCGGGCGCTCAGCTATAACCGCGGCGAGGGCTTGACCAAGCTGCTCTTCGACGAGTCGGACCACCGCCTCCTCGGCATGGCCGCGTGCGGCCCGAACGCCGGAGACCTCATCGCCGAAGGGACGCTCGCGATCGAGATGGGCTGTGATGCCCGCGACATCGCGCTCACCATCCATCCCCACCCCACCCTCTCCGAGACGGTCGGCCAGGCCGCCGAGGTCTTCGAGGGCACGGTCACCGATCTGTATCTTCCGCGGCGCTAGCTAGCCCACGGCGCCTTCCAAACACTCGACCACCCGCTCGATCTCCGCCTCGGAGAGGTGGTTGTGGAAGGGCAGTGCCAAGGTGCGGCGGGCGAGCGCCTCGGTGACCGGCAGCATCCCCGGGCCCGTGCCCAGGCGCTCGCGCACATAGGGCTGGAGGTGCATGGGCGGGAAGTAAGCGCGCGCCGGGACGCCCTGTGCCTCCATGGCGCGCACGACCCGGTCCCGGTCCACACCCTCCGCGAGGCGCACCACATACACGAACCAGCTCATGCGCACGTGCGGCCGGACCATGGGGGTATCGAGCCAGTCGAACCCCCTGAGAAGCGCCGAATAGCGAGCCGCGACCCGCTCGCGGCGCATCAGAAAGGCCTCGATCCGCTTGAGCTGCGAGATCCCGAGTGCCGCCGACAGCTCGTCCATGCGGTAGTTGTAGCCGAGCAGGAGGTGCTCCAGCCAGGCGCTGCCCTCGGCGGCACGCCCCTGATTGCGGAGGCTCTTCACGAGCCCGGCGAGCCGTCCGTCTCCGGTCACGATGACCCCGCCCTCGCCGGTGGTCATCTGCTTGTTCGGATAGAACGCGAACGCCGCGGCCGCACCGAAGCCGCCGATCCGCCTGCCGCGATATTCGGCGCCCAGGGCCTCGCAGGAGTCGTCGATGAGCGTGAGCCCATGGCGCTCGGCACTGGCCGAGAGGGCGTCCCATTCGACCGGATGGCCGAAGACATCCACCGCCATGATGGCGCGGGTTCGGCCGGTCACCCGACGTGCCGTGTCCTCGGGGTCCAGGGTGTACTGCTCGGGCTCGATGTCGGCGAACACGGGGCTCGCCCCGACATACAGGATGGCGTTGACGCTCGCGGCAAAGGTGAACGAGGGCACCAGGACCTCGTCCCCCGGCCCACACCCGAGGCCCTTCAAGATCAGGTGCAGCGCCGCCGTCCCCGAGCTGACCGCGACGGCATGGGGGACCCCGGCGTATCCCGCGATGCGCTGCTCGAACTCCTCGGCCCTGGGACCGAGCGCCAGGCGCCCCGAGCGCAGGACCTCGGCGACGGCCTCGACGTCGGTCTCATCGATATCGGGCGCCGACATCGAGATCGCGGGTCTCGAGATCACGGTTTCAGAGCCCATCGGATACCTCGACGAGGGGTCGCCGCGGCGGTATTCGGATCGGGGACGGCCCGCCTGCGCCGGCACCCATCCGGAGCCCCGCGGCACCGATGCCGCGATGCTCGGTAGCCGCCACTTCAACGACAGGCGCGGGCCGCCGCGCGCGCATCACCATGTCCGTCACCTCCCCACCGTTCGCGTGTTCATTGCCGCCGCTACCGCGCGCTAGGCGGATTCTCCGAAAGCCATCCCCGGCCGTCAATACCGCCCCCGGCCCGTCCTGCCGGGAAAGGCCGACACCGGTCGCGTTGAAAAACGAGACCGAATATCTTATGGTTGTGGCTGGCAAGGGGAGTCATCCTTTGGAACCATACAATAATGCATTGCCTGTCCGTCCAGCGCCGGTCCAGGGCTTGATAAGACCGCCGCGCCCGGCTGGGCAATCCCTAGGCATGACTGCAGCGGATGCAAGGGAGCTGCAAGCGGCTATCCTTGCCGCGGCCCGCAGCGGGACTGCGTTCGAGAAAAGCGCAGACACCTACGGCCGGCGCTATGTTATGGACCTGACGATCAACCGCGGCGAGAGGGCAGCAATGGTTCGCTCGGCTTGGATCCTCAAACACGGCGAAGACATCCCGCGATTGACCAGCTGCTACGTATTATGAGAATTCTCGTATGAAGGTGCTTGATGTAGTAGCCTTGACAAAGGACCAGGCCGGAGCGGACCTGCGACGCGGCCAGGTGGGAACCATCGTCGAAGAATTGGCGGAGGGCGTATACGAGGTGGAGTTCGCAGACCTCGAAGGACGCACTTACGCGATGCTACCGCTGTCGGCGAAGCACCTGATGGTCCTGCATCATAACCCGACGAAGAACGCGGCCTGATAGCCTGACCGAGGGGTGTGGGTACCGCGATGCAACTGAATCTTTTATGGTTGGGGCGCGGGAGGGGAGGCGTTTCTTGAGACGATACCATCGTTCAGTGCCTGACCGGTTTGCAATATCGTGAACCCGTTAGCAATTTCTTGCCTTTATTTGTAGCATGTCCGACGCCCGGCTCGAAGACCTGTTCGTATCCCATACCGGCCATATCTCGGATAAGTGGGAGCACTATCTCGGGATCTACGAGTCCGAGTTGACACCGATCATCAATCGCGGTGCACCGATCTCGCTTCTGGAGATCGGTGTTCAGAACGGCGGGTCGCTAGAGATCTGGGAGAAGTACCTGCCGTCGGGCTCCGAACTTTTCGGGATAGACATCGATCCGAAATGTGCGCGGTTGGACCTCGGTCCGAGCATCACTGTTGCGATCGCCGATGCGACCAGGGATGAGCAAATCCGTGCGGCTCTCGGTCATCGCACGTTCGACGCCATCATCGACGATGGTTCACATCTTTGCTACGACGTTATCCAAACGTTCCAATTATTGTTTGAACGCCTCCGACCGGGCGGCAAGTACCTCATCGAAGACCTTCATTGCTCGTACTGGAGATCCCACGGAGGCGGACTCAGGGATCCGGGAGCGTCCATCGAGTGGATCAAGGGTCTCGTCGACAGTCTGAACGCCGATCATTTCGCAGTCGAGGGCTCAGGGGCCGTCCCGGCGTGGACGCGAACCGTCAATCGTCACGTCGCTCGGATCACTTTCTACGATTCCGTCGCAGTCGTCGAGAAATTGAGAATACCGAAGCATGCACCGTACCGGCGGCTGCTTAGCGGAGAGACAACCGTGGTCGAAGATCCGGCGCGATGGTTCGCAACCTGGCCCACCGCAGAGGTGGCGACCATCCTGACGGGTCAGACCACGGCTCGGCACATCGAGAGGAGGATATTGGATGAGATCGCCCTCCTGAGAGACGAGCGCGAGAACGATCGAGCTGAGCTGGCGAGCCGGGACGAGCAGATCGCTACGCTTAACAAAGCAGTGGCCGAGCGCGACGGGCAGATCGCCAGCCTTAACGAAGCGGTCGCCGAGCGCGATGGGCAGATCGACAGGCTCAACCAGGCGGTGGCCGAGCGCGATGGGCAGATAGCCAGCCTTAACCGATCGGTGACCAAACACGACGCGCAGATCGACAGGCTCAACCAGGCGGTGGCCGAGCGCGATGGGCGGATCGCCAGCCTTAGTCGATCGGTGACTAAACGCGACGGGCAGATCGGCAGGCTCAGTCAGGAGGTAGCCAAGCAAGCCCAGCTGATCGCCAGCCTCAACAAGGCGGTGGCGGAGCGCGACCAGTTGCGCCTGAAGCTTCAAACCATCCGCCTTTCCACCTCCTGGCGCCTGACGGCACCGCTCAGGTTCGTTAAGCGCGTAGCAAGCAGCTTAATTCGGAGGTCCCTAAAAGTCGCTTCCATACCTATGAGATCGTTCTACCGGCTCCTACCGCTATCCGTCCGGCCTAAAGTGAAGCACTGGCTTTTCTCGTCATTCCCCGTCCTCCTTGCACAATCCCCTGCTTCCGGACGGCGGCTCGTCGTTACAGCCGCCCAGACGCAACCCGCAGCTCCCATCTCCGAAACGCCGCGGTTGGTTGCTTCAGTGCATCCCGATATGCCGAACGAACATGGAAAGCATAACCTAACGCACGACTCCGTTCACCGAGACAAGGCACGCACGACAGAACCGGCGGATACATCGTACAATGTCCTTGACATTCCTTATGATATTTTGGTCTCGCCACCACACCTCGGACACCATGATGAGGTCTGCATATTTGTAACCTATTCCCCAACGCGGATGATCAGCCAAACTACGCTTCGATACATCGAAGCTCTTCGTCAGTCCGGTATGAAGCTGCTCTTGATCGCCGCTACGGATGACCTCCGGGGCCCGGCCAACGTTAACATCAGCGGTCTGAGCGGCCTCATTGTCCGCGGAAATCACGGCTACGACTTTGCTGCGTGGGCGACCGCGCTGGCGATCTTACCCGACCTCTGGAACGTACGCATGCTGGTGCTCACAAATGATAGCGTATACGGGCCAACATCGCAGTCGGCCCTTAACGATGTGCTTGAACGTACCCGGCAAAGCACCTCCGATATCATTGGGCTCACGGAGAATCACCAAGGCACACATCATATTCAAAGCTATTTTATAGCGCTGAAACGGCGCGCTTTGATGTCGGACCAGGTCAGGCACTTTTGGGATAACGTGCGCAGCCATTCTGGCAAACAGATGGTGATTGACAGGTACGAGATCGCTTTTCTTGCGCAATGCGAACGCGGACAACTCACCCATGAAATACTCTTTCCATTGCCCCATGCGCTCCCCCATCAGGCTGGGAACCCCACCTTAATCCACTGGCGCTCACTTGCAGCGCAAGGATTTCCATTTATCAAGGCACAGCTCCTCAGAGATGATCTGCCCGGTACCAACAACGAGGCGTGGGAGGCGATCTTTGAAAAGACACCAGATATGGTGCGTCTAATTAAAGACCATTTGCGGTCTATCACAGGCACATCCATAGGCTGCACGAAGTGTGCCGTAAACAAATGGGACGGAGACCGTTTATCGTGGAGCCCCGATTTCGCCTCGAAAAAGGACGCTATCAGCAGTTGCAGGCCCCTTGATGACTGGGACCTCGCGATCGAAGTCCCGTTTGCCGCTCTATCCACGAGCGCCCGCGTCCCAAGCATCAAGCGGGTCGCCATCATAGCGCATGTGTTCCATCCGAGCATGCTAAACGAAATGCTAGGGTACCTCCGAAACATTCCTTCGCCGGCGGACATCTTCATTTCGACCGATACCGATGGGAAAAGACGCGATATCGAAGCGGCGCTCGCCGACTACTCCAACGGTTCGGTCGAGCTGCGCGTCTTTGAGAACCGAGGGCGTGATATCGCACCGATGATCGTTGGTTTCCGAGACGTATTTGCTCGTTACGAGATCTTCCTCCATATCCATTCCAAACGTTCACCGCACAATCACCAGTTGGGGTGCTGGCGGACGTATCTCTTGGAGCAGCTCCTGGGATCGAGAGAGATAGTTGAATCTATTTTTCACATGCTCGTGTATTCTGATGTAGGAATAGTTTTCCCGCAACACTTTCCTCCTATCCGTAGCTTGATCAATTTCGGGCGCGATTATGATTTAAGTAGAGCTCTCATGCGTAGAGCTGGCATCCCTTTCAGCGCAAGCATAGTTCTCGAGTTTCCTTCGGGGTCGATGTTGTGGGGAAAGTCTGCAGCCTTACGCAAACTGTTGGATCTGAAGCTCGAGTTCGTAGACTTCCAGGACGAAGACGGACAGGTTGATGGAACGCTGGCGCACGCGATCGAGAGGTCATTCCTTTATTTTGCAGAAGCAAGTGGTGCACGGTGGGCCAAAGTGGTCCAGTTGAAAGATAGCAACGGACCGAACACCGTGCTGCCGGTCGACGATCTCAGTACACTCGATCGTACGATCGCAAAATCTTATAGGAGACTTCTAGGAAACACTATTCCTTATGCTCCTAGCGGAGCCGACATCAATGAGGTCAGGAATATCTGGGCAACTCCAGAACGCTCCATGCGGCCGAGATTTACACTTCTGGTCCCCACGCTTAAGGCGGAGCACAGGTTCGGCGCTATGACTACTGCGTTGAGGGTGTTTGATGTCCTTAGAAGGGAGCTCGAAGGCGATAGCGACGCTAGGATCGTAACGCTTAATGACAATGTCGATGCTGTATCAATGAGGCGTTTTCCTGGGTATCAGCTCCTAAAGCTGGGCGCAACCAGCGACTATGAAGAGCGCATCGTAGTCGACGCGAGCAACGAACGCATTGGGCAGATCCCTGTCCGTCCAAGGGAGCTATTTATAGCAGCTTCGTGTTGGCCGGCCGTTAGCGCATTCGGGCTCAGACAGAGACAGATAGAGTTCTTTGAGAGAGCACCGCCTGTTATATATTTGATACAAGATCATGAGCCCGACTTGTACGGATGGTCGGCCCGGCATTCTTTAGCCGTTGGAACATACATGCATCCAGCGGATACGATCGCTGTAATCGGCTCGGAGGAGCTCTGTAACTTCATGGTATCCACTTACAACTTTACCGAGACATACGTTATTCCGTATCAGATGAGTCCGACGCTTAGCGCCCATCTCTGCGCTCGTCCAAAGAGAAGGGAGATCGTCGTTTACGGTGGTCCAGGGGTGCCCTATTACGGATTCGAGATACTGATAAGCGCGCTGCGTCTCTGGCAGCAACGTTGCCCCACAACAGCGCGAGGTTGGGCGGTCACATCGGTAGGGGAAGAGTACTCGAACGACCGAGTTGCATTCGTTCGTAACCTTCGCATTCTCGGGAAGCTGTCTCCGGCAGAATATATCGGTTTATTAAATTATGCGTCAGTAGGTATTTCCCTCATGATATCGCCGCGCCCGAGTGAGCCGGCACTGGAAATGGCGCGAGCGGGTCTCATAACTATTACAAATGCTTATGGGCATAAGGATCTCAGCCTACGACACGAGAATATCGTATCCATAGAACCTGTCGATGAAGAAACGTTAGCAGAAGCAATTGAAAGTGCAGTGGAGAGGGCCGAAGGAAGGGTCGGAAAGAGGTACGAGCGGTTCGACATAAAACCTATCAGGTGCCCTGTTCCGACGTTCGACGGGGCGACATTCGCAGAAAGGTTGAGGGAGCTGGTGTCGTAACCAGTCGTTAGGGGTTGATACGTAAGACCTTTATGGTGTTAGATATATAGGCACGCCGGTAACCTTCCCCAAAATGTCCGCATTTTCCCCATAGACTCTTACTTATTCTAGCCACATCCTGGTCCTGACAATGGGCCCACCTTAATGTTCAATGTGGAAGTGATGATAACGCGACTAAGACGTATGCTCTCGCCAATGGTAGAAGGGACCCCTGCGAAGCTGTGAAGAAGAAAGATCTCATGTTTCGGGGTTTGGATGAACTGTTTCCTCTGCCGGCGACCACGTCTTCTGCGTCCGCGGAAATGCGCTACCCACCAATTGACGATCTCGCAATCGTCAAGCGGGTGCTATCGGCCTACCAGCTCGCTGCCAGCGATCGAGAGGATCGGGGCGACTCGCTATGGCAAGGAATTTTCGATGCGCGCCATCGCGACATTCACCGGATCTTCAAAGATGGGCGACTCGACGCCGCCGCGCGAGTCCTCCGCGATCCCGCTTGCACGGATCTGTTCTACGGAATTGACGATCTCGCAAAATCGCTTCTGCCCAATCTCGACGGCCCCTCTAGCGCATACCACTACGCAGCAAGCTGCCTAGATGGCCTCGTGCGCCTTGCAGAAGCCATTGCGGCTATTCGTTTGGAAAATCCAGAGGGTGAACCTCCGCAGGGTCCTTGGACGGCGAACCCCATAGTAGATGAAATAGAGACCGTTTTGGGACAAGAGCTGTCGATTCCCAATATCTATCCTAAGGAGCTAGGTGTTTTGACAAAGCGCGGCATCGTGTCGTATCGAGTCCCTCAGGCCATCTATCAAGCTTGGCGAATCAAAGAGCTTGTGAAGGACCGACCCCACGCGCGCGTGCTCGAGATCGGCGCTGGTGTGGGCAGGACCGCCTATTATGCACGCAAGTTCGGCATTGAAGATTATGCGATCATAGATCTCCCGATGACGGTGTTGGCTTCGAGCTACTTCCTCGCACGAACGCTTGGACAAGACCAAGTTCTGCTTTGGGGGGAAAAGACCGAGGGCTCGCAGAACCCCGTCAAGATTCTTCCGCCGTCAGAATTCTTGGACAACGGGGATTCTTATGACCTCATCATCAATATCGATTCGCTAACCGAGATGGATCCGGTAGTAGCACGAACCTATTGGAGGCAAATAGAAAAGAGGACCAAGATGTTCCTATCGATCAATCACGAGGTGAATCCGTTTAGAGTCAAGGACCTTATCGGTGAAAGCAAAGGGGTATTGGTGGTCGGGCGCGCACCCTACTGGATGCGCAAAGGTTACGTGGAAGAGCTCGTTCAATTTTAGTGATTGTCCAGTTCCGCAGCAGCGAGAAGTTCCGATGAAAGAGCTAAGCACGAGTACACCGGAAACCCAAGATGACGCTAGCTCAGGCGCCTAGCTGCCGCGCAGGGCTATGCCCTACACATCACCGACAGCGCCAAAGAATCAACAAACGATACGACCGCCCAATGTTGCACAACTTGACGCACACGACTGCTATCTCCTACGCCATTTCCTGACACTTGGCATTCAGAATTGGTCCAACTGGAAGGTTTATTTTCGGATTACCGGGTTGCTTATGTATGAGCCGAGAGTACCTCGAGGCCAATAGGTCCCCATAAACTGGAGCGAAGTCAGCAGGAAAGCCGAGCGCCGGAAACCGGCACGCTGGGTTTGACGGGACGGGGGCTGGAAACGTGGCTACGGGAACCGGACTGCGGTCCCTGACGAAGGCATGGGGCACCACTGGACCCTAACGTGTGCCCGCCAGTCCTCGACCCTTTCGATGAACGCGATGTGGAAACGGAGCCATGGCCGAGCTATTGAAACACCGCCGGACGAAAGGGGCGGCCAACAGACAGACTTTGCCTACAGGCACCGCGCCACATCTCGACTCCACCAGCGGCAGCCCTCCGGAGCTGGGCGCGGCGAGAGCCACGACCCGCATCGCGGAGGCGGCACGTTGCCCAATAACACGAAAGGGATCGCCCGTCCGCCTGCAGCCTCGCAGCGTCGAACGACGAGGCCAGTTCCGAATCCTGGAGCAACTGCCGCTCTTGCGAAGAGCGCGTGAGTTCCACGAGCGCAGGCGCACCCGCCCAAACGATCACGCTGACCAGCAACTTCGAGGGTGGCCGCTAGCTTGCGACGAGATCTGCATCCAGATCGGCGAGGTAGCCCCGGTGCTAATGCTTCTCGGACCGGGCGAGCAGTCGCTCGATCTCCGCACCCGACGCGGCGAGGCTGCGCCGGAAGATCTCGCCGAAACGTCCGCGCCGTAACAACCCGCGAGCATGGCGACCCTGCTCGCAGTTCTTCTCGCCCATCGAACCGGGCCAATATGCCCCAAGCCGGGAGGGCTTGCAAACCCCGCCGGACCGCGGTTTGCTCCAGGCCGTGATGAAGCTGCGCGAGCAAGCGGTGGTGGTCATCCCCGCGTACAAAGAGACGCTTATGCCCGAGGAGAGACTCTCCTTGGAGCAGTGCCTGCGCGTCCTCGGCGGCCATCCAATCACGCTCATCGCCCCCGAAGGGTTCTCGCTCGATGCCTATAGCCCCGTCGAGAACGGGCTTGCCGTGCGGCGTTTCCACGCGAGCTACTTCCAGAGTACGCGCACCTACAATCGGCTGATGCTCGCACCGAGCTTCTACGCGAATTTCATCCGTTACCGCTACATCCTGATCTATCAACTCGATGCGTTTGTCTTCTCGGATCAGCTCGCGGATTGGTGCGCACGCGGTTGGGACTACGTAGGCGCGCCTTGGCTCGGCGCCGACTGGCTGGACAATCTGCCCATCAATAGGCCGACATGGTCGCGCGATAACATCGTCGGCAACGGTGGCTTTTCACTCCGCAAGGCGTCTACGCACCTCACACTCTCGATCCTCTTCCGCCGTGCGGCGAAGCGCTGGCCCGCCAACGAGGATGGCTTTTGGGCGTTCTATGTGCCGAGCTGGTGGCCGCTCTTCCGCATTCCGTCAACGGATGAGGCGCTGCGGTTCTCGTTTGAGATGAACCCCGCCGAGTGCTACGAGCTCGCGGGGCGCGTGCTCCCGTTCGGATGCCACGCATGGGAGAAGCACGACCGCGCGTTCTGGAGCCGCTTTATCGGAGCGGCCGGATGATCTCGTCGGCGACGGACGGCAATTCGGCGAGCACTGGGTGCCACGGCCCGGTGTCGCGGCCCGTGTAGGGCCCACGCAGGGCGAAGCGCAGGCGATGTAGACCGATGGGGGGCCAGGAGCCGGGCCTGCACAGAACCGTGACGACCGCATCGTTGCGCAGGCGGGCAGCGAGCTGCGCGTCCTTGTGCGGACCGGTCAAGAGGCAACGCGCAAAGTCCCACCGCGCCACCGCGCCGGCGACAAGCGGATCGCTCGAGGCGCGGCACGCGGGATAGATGTCTTCAATCGGGATCATAGAGCGGTAGCGGCGCAGGATGTCGGTGGTCTCGTCGAAGGTGCGGCCGAGATTGCGGTTCTCGGTACCGCCTTCGTAGTAGAGGCCCAGCACCTCTCGCACGTGGATTCCGCCGCGCGCCCAGCCGGCGCGGATGAAGAAGTCGTAATCGCCCGCGATCTTGAGGTTCGCATCGAAGAGACCGATGTGGTCGTGAAGGTCGCGCCGCCACATCGGCTGCGGCCCGACGAGGCTGTGCATGAGGAGTTGCCGTAGGCTGTAGTCGGGCCAGTTGAAGACACGGTCGGCGGTCTTGTTCTCAAACGTCTCGTTCGCGCCGCGCGTGATGTACGCATCGGCGTAAGCCACGCCTACGCCGTTACGCTCGAGTGCATTCGCGAGAACCTCGAGCGCGTCGGCGCGGTGGCGATCATCGCTGTTGGCGTTGGTGAGGAACTGTCCTTCGGAAAGCGCGACGCCGCGGTTCCACGCACCGTAGATCGTCTCGCGCTCGGTGCGCACGTATTGAATGTTTGAGTAGCGCGCCTTGTACTCAAGGACGATCGGTTCCTCGCCCTCCTGCGAGCCGCTGTTTACCACCACGATCTCCATCTCGCCGCGCTGGAACAGCGTCTGGGCGACGAGGTCCTGCATGGCACCGCGCACGAAGTGCTCTGAGTTGTAGAGCGAGACGATAGCCGAGACGCGGATGGGCATCAGCGCTGAAGCGAGAGCGTGCGGCGGAGACGATTTGGAATGCGCCTGAACACGCTGACGAGCGGGGCATGCAGGGCCGGGCCGGCTGCCGGGTCATCTCCTAGGGCATGGACCGCACGCCGGAACAGGGGCAGGAACAGGATCGTCTTCATAGCCGGAGGACCGCTCGCTGAAACCGCCCCTTGAAAGGAACGCCTCGCGCCACACCAGCACGGCGCTGGGCAGGCTGTGCATCGTCCACTGCGGCATGTTCGATACCCGCTTCATCCGATACTGCATTGGGCGCTGATTAAGAAGGCCGATGCGCACTAGCCATCCTTACTCGTCCACGTTACTGTAGGTCGCTAGCCTTGGCTGCTTCTGGAAAGACTCCGCCACCATTTCCAGATGGAAACATTTGCATCACATTTCATGATGCAAATACTGTAGCTGAACTCCATGTCGTAGTCAATTTACGCAGATCATATACGCCGCAGCCACAGGCTCCCGCCGGCATTGCTCAGACACACCGGCATGTGCGCCGCCAGGAAGTCGCGCTGGGTCTGTCCGAGGTAGTGCGCGAACAGCATGATCTCGAAGTCGCGGTTGTACTGAAGGAACGCGCGTAGCATGTACACCTCGTTCCATCCGCGGCCCTGTTTAATCCAGAGATCCGGGTACTCGAACGGATAGAAGATGTCGTGGAAGTGCACGTACACACCCGACGGCAGGCGCGGCAGGATCTCGAAGAGGATCCAGTTCACGTCGCTGCCGAACGCGACCACGTGGCTCGAGTCCACGAACAGCACGTCACCACGCTTAACCTCGGCAAACACCGAAAGCGGCACGTCTTGGACGAGCTTCTCGTGAAGGCGCGTGCGTGCACGATCCTCGGGCCGCAACAGCGACAAGAGACGCTGGGCGTTCGGCTCGATGAAGGTCATCTGGGTGCGACCGTGCAGAAACAGATCGTTCACGTCGAGCGCCAGCGCCGAGGAGTAGCCCGATCCGATTTCCACGAAGCGGCGTGGCCGCAGGTGACGCAGCAGGCTGTAGAGGAAGATCCCGTCGGCGTACGAAAAGAAGTCGTTCTCGAAGTAGTAGCGAAGCCCGGTCGCTGCCTGCGCCGAAAACGGCTGGTCCGCGTAGTAGGGCCGCAGAGTGCGCAGCAGCGCCTGCTGCGACCTCGCGTTAAGCTCCACGCCCGGCACCTCGGCGGAACGGCGCGCCTGCAGGCTCAAGCGCGTCTTCATGTAGCGCCAGGTCCGCCGGCCCCTGTGGATGAGGTTCATGCGACCTCTTGACGCGACAGGCTCTCGAGGATGTGACGGAGCGGGAAGTGCTCCGGATCTTTCTGCGACCAGTAGACCAGCCCCTCACGCATGTGGCGCCGCCACGACGGGTTGTTGCGGATGGTGCTCGACTCGATCGCCTGAGGGATCTCGCGAAACCAGCGCTGCGAACCGTATACGTCGGCGAACCGCCAGAAAGGCGAGGTGAGCCCGGCCTTCGCGAGGCGGTGCGTATGCTCCACGTGCTCCCACGCGTTGTGGAAGTTCTCGTCGAGGTATCCGACGGTTTCGATGGCCCGCCGCGTGTACATGCACCAGGCGCCAATCGCGTTTGGATAGAACTCCATCCAACCCGATGCGCCCACAGGCCCACTCGCGTTGGCCGGCCCATGGTGCGCGAAACTGAAGTGCTCGATGCCGGTACGCAGACTAACCTTGACATACTCGATGATGGCGTTCGGCGACAGCGGGATGATGTCGTCCTCAAGGATGAAGAGGTAGTCGTAGTTCTTCATCGCCTTGAGCAGCGCGTTCTTGCTTGGAGCGATGCCGCGGTTCTCGTGCGATTCCCAGACGCTGATGGTGTTGGGCAGCCAGGCAAAGATGCGGCGGTACTCATCGTTCGGCGACGAGCCGTCGTTGTGTACGAACAGGTCGGCGATGGGCGAGAAGTGGGTGAACGCCGCGTGGACGACCTGCCGGAAATACTCAGGGCGGTTGTAGGTGACGATACCCACGCCCACGCGCGGATACGGCCGCCGCCACACCGGAGCCATAAGCTCTTTCATGGTATCACGCGCGCGAATCCACCTAGATGAGATCGCGGACATGCGAGAACCGGCGTCCCTCCGCGTCCTGTACGGTGACGGCAGTGTCGACTCCCCATCCTTCCAGACCATGCGTTAGCACATTATAAGGCTTATCCAAACGTGCTACAAGCGATCATGCGCTTGATCGATCGCGCTGCTGGAACCGGGCCAGGGGCCGTTGGCTGATCGCCGGCGCCAGCAGGAGCTGACGCCAACGGTGGAACTGCTGCGCGAGTGTAAGTCGGCGATCCGACATGCGAGTTCCCCGATTGTACAATTGATCGCGCGGTCGTGAGGGGCGACCAGTGATCTTGCGAAGCGAACAGCGCCTTCATGGTCTCTGGGCCCAGAGTCCTCTACTCGGTCTCGCAAAGCGCATATGTGGACGCTGTACCGCGTGAAGCTCTCCACCGCGACGATCCAAGCGAGTATCGCCCAAGCGGGCCGTGTCCTCGGCCCGGGCGTGGCGCAGATTGCCGCCGCAGTGCGCGAAGTCCCTGTCGCACACTTCTATGAGACGAGACGGCGGATGGGCGGTCGCTCGCGTTGGTTACACAGCGCCTCGACGGATCCTTGACGTGGTAGGGCAGCCATGCCAAGTGCGGCCAAGGTGGCCATGGAGGATTTCGGGATCTTCCCGCCTTGATCGATGAGGGACGGTGCAAAGGGCGCCGGACGGCTCAGTGGACTTCGTGCTCTCGTGCACGTGATCGAGCACTGTCCGGACATCATCCGAGCCCTCCTCGAGTGGTTCGCATCACGCGAATCGACGGCACCGTGTTCATGATCGTTCCGCGTCGCGACGCGGCCCCACCAAATCGGAGTTCGCCATCCACTTGCGGAAATGTGAAATCGAATTGCCGACTCCGCTCCCGAAGTCGAGGATCGAGCGAGCGTCGCGCCTTAGCGCTTTGACACGGTCCGCAACGTCCCTTCTATGAGGGCCCCGTTGTCAAGCCCCGGCGCTAGATTATTTTGATCTTTACTTAGCTATTTTTATTCTCACATGCCGAGATTGTCTCCGCCGGAGTTGTTCACGCTTTGTCCACGGA
>JALZID010000388.1 GCA_030860485.1 Pseudomonadota bacterium
TTTGTTCCGACCAGTTCAAGCTGGCTGAACCTGGTGGAGCGCTGGTTTCGAGAATTGAGTGAGCAAGCGATTCGACGCGGCAGCTTCATGAGCGTGTCGGATTTACAACAGGCGATTGACGAATTTATGCAAGCCTGGAACCAAAGCCCGAAGCCGTTCATCTGGACGGCCACCGTAGGGCAGATCATCGAGAAGGTCGACCGGGCGCGGGTCAAGATGGAGCAGATCAAGCCCGGATCCACCCTGCCCCGAGGGAAAAACAAGCGGGATAATCTGTAAAGTTATTCAAGGGACACTACACTAGAATCTCGCTGCGATGAGGATGGCGACCGAACCGCGCGATCACGTCGCGATGTCCGCGCGCGCAGGCGCTTAGAGCCCCGTTTCTCGCGCCCTGTACCGGAGGCGTGCATGCGCAGCCGTTGGACGAGCCGCTCCAGGCTCACGTAAAAGGTCGGGGTGATGTACAGTGTCAGAAACTGCGAGAACAAAAGCCCGGCCGCGACCGCGAGGGGCTGGCGTGCCTCGCCGCCTGCGCCATAACCAAGCGCGATGGGCAGGATAGCGGGGATCGCCGCGATCGTGGTTCATGATGGGTCGGAAGCGAACCAGGCAGGCCTCGACGATGGCCTGCTCTGCCGGCAGGGTTTTTTCACGCTGGAGGGTGAGTGAGAAATCCACCATCATGATCCCATTCTTCTTGACCAGGCTCACGAGGAGGATGATTCCCACGAAGCTGAACATATTGAGCTCTTGGTCGAAGAGCAAAAGCATGACCAGTGCCCCAAACCCGGCCAAGGGCAGCGCCGTGAGGATGGTGAGTGGATGGCCGAGATGTTCGTACAGTCGGAAGGTGGTTCAGTATGTTGGCCCGATCGAGCTTCATTTCGAGAACGGAGTAGGGTTTGCGGGGGCGTTGGTCATGGGTGACCAGGTTTTGCTCGGCGCGATATTATGGAAGACATGGACCTCACCATCATTCCCAAGACTCGTACGCTTGCCGTTAACCCCGATGAGCCACCGGTGGAACCGATCAGACCGGCCATCAGCAGGCCGCCAAAACCATCAGATCGTTGAGCTTCGCGTAGGGTCCCAAGTTTGCCGAGCGGCCGGCCGTGCACGCGGCCTACACCTACAGCAGGAAGATCGTGGCCAGCAGGCCCGTGGTCGACATCGTGACGGTGTACGGAAACGCCATCCATACCATGCGCCCGTAGCCCAGGCGGATCAACGGCGCCAGGCTGGACGTCAGCAGGAACAGGAAGGCTGCCTGGCCGTTGGGCGTGGCCACGCTGGGGATGTTGGTGCCGGTGTTGATGGACACCGCCAGCAGCTCGTACTGCTCGCGGCCGATGAGCCCCGCCTTCAGGGCGGCGTCCACCTCCGAGATGTACACGGTCGCCACGAACACGTTGTCGCTGATCATGGACAGCAGGCCGTTGGCGACGTACATCATGGCAAGTTGATCCTGACCGTCCAGGCTCAGCACATACTCGGTGACCGGCCGGAACAGGTGTTGATCGTGAATCACCGCGACGATGGCGAAGAACACCACCACCAGCGCAGTAAACGGCAGGGCCTCCTCGAAGGCGGGGCCCAGGCGGCGCTCCTCGGTGACGCCGTTCAACGCCGTGGACAGCACGATCACGCAGAGCCCGATCAGTCCCACTTCCGCCAGGTGCAGGCCGAGTGCGACGACCAGAAAGACGGCGACCAACACCTGCACGACGATGATCAGCGTGCCGCGCAGCTCGCGGCGCGCGGACTGATCGGCCTCGTAGCGCTCCATGACTTCGTGCACCGCCTCGGGCAACTGCTCACCGTAACCGAACCACTTGAGCTTCTCGAGCAAGACGCAGGTAGTCAGTCCGACGGCGAGCACCGGCAACGACACCGGCGCGACGTGCAAGAAGAACGGCACGAATTCCCAACCGACCACATTGCCGATCAACAAGTTCTGCGGTTCGCCCACCAGCGTCGTCACGCCACCGAGCGCGGTGCCCACCGCCGCGTGCATCATCAGGTTGCGTAGGAAACCGCGGAAACGCTCCAGTTCGCCCTTCCTGGGGTCATGCACAAGCTCGTCGTCCTGGTGATCGTGCTCGTCGTCGAAGCCTTTGCCCGAAGCGATCTTGTGATACACCATGTAGAAACCGGTCACAACGGTAATCACCACCGCGGTCACGGTGAGCGCATCCAGGAACGCCGACAGGAACGCCGCGGTGAAGCAGAACACGAACGCCAGCAGCGTCTTGGAGCGCACCTTCACCAGGAGCTTGGTGAAGGTGAACAGCAGCATTTCGCGCAAAAAATAGATGCCCGCCACCATGAAGATCAGCAGCAGGATCACGGAGAAGTTACTATAGGTCTCGTGATACACCGTCTCCGGGCTGGCCATCCCCATGGCGATGGCCTCCACCGCCAGCAAACCACCCGGCTGCAGCGGATAGCATTTGAGCGCCATGGCCAGGGTGAAGATGAACTCCAGCACCAGCACCCAGCCGGCAAGGAAAGGGTTGACGACGAAGAACAGGATAGGGTTCAGCACCAGGAACCCGAGCACGGTCAACTTGTACCAGTCCGGCGACTGGCCCAGGAAATTACGGGTGAAGGCCTGTATAAGAGAGGGTTTGCTGCCGTTGCGGCTGTTAAATGCCAGCCGGTCCTCTAGTTCTTTGACCCGGTTCTGGAGCGTGGCAACCTGCGCCTGGAGTTGTGCATTTTGCCCCTGTTGCTCCTCAATCGGTACACACAAGCGCTCGACCAGTGCGATGACCGCTTCTGGCCCTTGGTCGTAAACCGCTTTGGTCTCCTCGCGGGTCAGCATAGACGGAGCGTAGCACAAGTTACCACGCCCCCTCCCGCTACGTCCGCGCACGTCAGGGGCAACCTTTCTCCGCCCGGCAATATGGAAGAAAATAGCCCATGGTCGTCGCAAACCCCTTGCCCTTTCGAGACCTCGGAGGTTCCTATGCACCGTCGACTCGCTGCCGTGCTCATCATCGCTGCGTGCCTCTCGGGGTGCGGTTACAACGCCCTCCAGCGCCTTGACGAAGAGATCAAGGGCGCATGGGCTGAGGTCCTGAACCAGTATCAGCGCCGCGCCGATCTGGTGCCCAATCTCGCCAACGTGGTCAAGGGCTATGCGAGCCACGAGCGTGAGGTCCTGACCCAGGTCACCGAGGCACGGGCCAAGGTCGGGACGATCCAGGCGACCCCGGAGCTCATCAACGACCCTGAGGCCATGGCGCGCTTCCAGGCCGCCCAGGGCCAGCTCGGCTCGGCCTTGAGCCGGCTCATGGTGGTCGCGGAGAGCTACCCGGCCCTCAAGGCGGATGGCGTGTTCCGCGATCTCCAGGCCCAGCTCGAAGGCACCGAGAATCGCATTACCGTGGCGCGCAATCGCTATATCAAGGCGGTTCAGGAGTACAACGTGAAGGTGAGGTCGTTTCCATCCAACCTGACCGCTATGCTGTTCGGGATGACAACCAAGCCGTCGTTCACCGTCGCCGATGAGGCCCAGATCTCGCGGGCGCCCACGGTGGACTTCGCCCCCGCCCCGGCGCCGTCGCGCTGAGCGCCGCGGCGAAAGGGTTGTCGGCTGTCGGGGCGCACGGCCGCGCGGCCCGCCGCTGGGGCTTGGCGGTCCTGGCGCTGGGCTTGTGCACCGTGTTGTGGGCCGAGGTCCCCGTGCCCGTGCTCACGGCGCGCGTGACCGATCTCACCGGCACGCTCAAACCCGCAGAGATCCAGGCGCTCGAAGACCGGCTGCGTGACTTTGAAACCCGGAAGGGCGCCCAGATCGCCGTGCTCATCGTTCCGAGCACGGCGCCCGACGCGATAGAGGGGTATTCGATCCGCGTCGTCGAGAATTGGAAGCTCGGGCGCAAGGGGGTGGACGACGGCGTGCTTCTCTTGGTCGCGAAGGACGATCAGCGGGTGCGGATCGAGGTCGGGTATGGCCTCGAAGGGGTGATCCCGGATGCCCTGGCGAGCCGCATCATCAACGAGGCGATCACGCCGCGCTTCAAGGCAGGCGATTTCCATGGCGGGATCACGGCCGGGGTCGAGCGCCTCATGGGGCTCATTGCCGGCGAGCCCCTGCCGGCCCCGGCGGAGACGTCCCCCTCTCCCATCGGGGACCTCCTGCCCCTCGTCTTCATCCCCGCCCTCATCGCCGCGCAGGTGCTCCACCGGGTGTTCGGCCGTCTGGTCGGCGCGGGGCTCGGGGGCGCCATGGCCGGGGGTATCATCTGGTGGCTAGTCGGGTCCTGGCTCGGGGCCCTCATCGCGGCCGCCGTCGCGTTTTTCATCCTGTTCGCCCAGGACCCGAGCGCGAGCGTCTTCCGAGGCCGGGGACGCTACGGCGGCATGGGCGGCGGTTTCGGCCGGGGAGGTTGGGGCCGCTCCGGCGGGGGCGGCGGGTTCTCGGGCGGTGGCGGGGGCTTCGGAGGCGGCGGGGCCTCGGGGCGCTGGTAATAGACCCTGGGTACAGACCGTAAGCAATAGGACTCGGGTGATGGACCTCGCGCGCGTGTTTCGGCATCTGCTATTTCCAGGGCTCCTGGTGCGGCGGGCGTTCCCGGCGGCGGCGCTCTCGCGCATCGAGGCGGCCATCGCTGCCTCGGAGTCCCGGCACAGGGGACAGATCCGCTACGCGGTGGAGGGGGCGCTGGACCTCCGGCCCCTTATCGCCGGTCAGACGGCGCGCGAGCGGGCCATCGAGGTGTTCTCCGCCCTGCACATCTGGGATACCGAGGAAAACAACGGCGTCCTCATCTACCTCCTGCTTGCCGACCGCGACGTCGAGATCGTCGCGGACCGCGCCATCGCCAGGCACGTCGGCCCCGCGGGCTTTGAGGCGATCTGCCGGCGCATGGAGGAGGAGTTCCGCGCCGGCCGCTTTACGCGCGGCGTGGTCGAAGGGATCGAGGCGGTGGGCCATCACCTCGCGCTACACTACCCCGCAGGGGAGGAGCCGCGCGACGAGTTGCCGGATGCGCCCGTCATCCTATGAAATCCATCCTATGAAACCCATCCCGTGAAAAAGCTAGTGATCGCATGACCCTGATCCCTTCACGAGCGACCCTCCCCAAGGACCGCGAGCCGACCTTGCGGATCGTGCCCATGCCCTCGGACACCAACTTCGCCGGCAACATCTTCGGGGGCTGGATCCTCTCCCAGGTCGATATCGCGGGCAGCATCCCGGCGATCCGCCGCGCGCGCGGGCGCGTGACCACCGTGGCCGTCAACTCGGTCGAGTTCCATGAGCCGGTGTTCGTCGGCGACATCGTGAGCTGCTACGCCGAGGTGGTGCGGGTCGGCCGCACCTCGATCACGGTGCAGGTCGATGTCTACGCCGAGCGCAACCCGGCGCGCGTCGAGTGCATCCGGGTCACGCAGGCGGTCCTGACGTTTGTGGCCATCGACGAGCACCGCAAACCGCGCGTCGTGCCCCCGGAAATCGAGCCACCCGGAAGTCGATGAGGATGACCCTGCAGGCGCCTGAGCCCGGTGTCCCTCATCTAGGGCCCGCGCGTCTCCTTGAAGTCTCCGGGCTCCGCGCCTGGATCGGCGCCGGCGAGACGGCCGTGCGCGCCGTCGACGGGGTGGATCTCCATATCGCTCGGGGAGAGACCCTGTGCCTGCTCGGCGAGTCGGGCTGCGGGAAGTCCATGACCGCCCTCGCCATGACCCGCCTCCTGCCGGAGGGCGCGCGTATCGTGTCGGGCCACGTGTGGCTCGACGGCGAAGACCTGCTGGCCCTGCCCGAGGCGGAGATGCGCATGGTCCGCGGCGGACGCATCGGGATGATCTTTCAAGAGCCGCAGAGCGCGCTGAACCCCGTGCTCACCATCGGGCGGCAGATCGGCGAGGTCCTGGACGTCCACGGCGCCGACGCGGGCCGTACCCGGGTCCTGGGGCTCCTCGAGGCCGTGGGGATCCCGGACCGCGAGCGGCGCTATCACGAATATCCCCACCAGCTCTCGGGGGGGATGAAGCAGAGGGTTATGATCGCCATCGCCATCGCCGCCGGGCCCAGCCTCCTCATCGCCGATGAACCCAGCACGGCCCTGGACGTCACCCTCCAGGCGCAGATCCTGGAGTTGCTGAAGGCGTTGCAGCGCGAGCGGGGCATGGCGCTCCTCTTCATCACCCACGATCTCGCGGTGGTGGCCGAGATCGCCGATCGGGTGGCCGTCATGTACGCGGGCCACATCGTCGAGACCGGCGCCCGCAGGCCGTTTTTTCAGAGCCCCGCCCATCCCTATTCACGCAAGCTCTTCGCTGCCGTCCCGAGCACGCGCCAGAGGGGCCGGGCGCTGGCGGTCATCCCCGGTAGCGTGCCGGCGCTCGGGCACGAGTTTCCGGGCTGCCGCTTCGCCTCCCGTTGCGACAGCGCCTGGGACACCTGCCGGACAGTGCGGCCCGGAATCCTCCCGGTCGCGCCGGACCAGGCGGTGCGCTGCCATCTGCACGATCCGCGCTATCGGGGCGCGCGCGCCATCCCGTCGGGACCGCCGGCCGGCGCGCTCGGTGATGCCGATCTGCACCGGCTCAAGGCGTCGGGACCGCTGCTTGAGGTCGAGGATGTGCGCGTCCATTTCCCGATCCGCAAGGGTCTTCTCCGCGGCATCTCGGGCTATGTGCGCGCCGTCGATGGGGTCTCGCTCACCATTGCCGCCGGCACCACCTTGGCGCTCGTGGGCGAATCCGGGTGCGGGAAGACAACGATGGGGAAGGCGATCCTGCGGCTCGTCTCGGCCACCTCCGGCACGGTGCGCTTCGAGGGCCAGGACCTCTGCACGCTACGGGGGCGGGCGCTGCGCAAGCGGCGCGCGGAGATGCAGGTGATCTTCCAGGACCCCTATGCCTCGATGAACCCGCGCATGACGATCGCGGCCATCATCGCGGAAGGCATGCTCGCCCAGGGGATCGATCGCGGCGGGCGGGAGCGACGCGTCGATGAGCTGCTCGCGCAGGTGGGGCTGCCCGCCGAGGTCAAGCACCGCTATCCACACGAGTTCTCGGGCGGGCAGCGCCAGCGGATCTGCATCGCCCGGGCGCTGGCGGTGCGCCCCAAGCTCATCGTCTGCGACGAGCCCACCAGCGCCCTCGATGTCTCGGTCCAGGCGCAGGTCATCAACCTCTTGAAGGACCTCCAGGCGCGGCTCGGGCTGGCCTATCTCTTCATAACCCACAATCTGGCGGTGGTCGAGTACCTGGCCCATCGGATCGCGGTCATGTATCTCGGCCGCATCGTCGAAGAGGGGACGGTCGAGGAGGTACTGGAGACGCCCAAACACCCCTACACCCAGGCGCTACTCTCCGCCGTCCCCGAGATCGATCCGGCCCGCAAGCGCGAGGTGATCCGCCTGCCCGGCATCCTCCCCTCCCCCGCCAACCCCCCTTCCGGTTGCCATTTCCACCCGCGCTGTCCGAAGGTGATGCCGCGCTGCCGCGAGGCCTATCCCGAGGCCAGCGCGTTCGGCCACACGCATCGGGCGCGGTGTTTTCTGTACGATTAGCAGAAGCCTGGCGGAACCGTAAGCCGGCGCGGAGCCGGATTGGCCCATGGCGATCGGGCCGTTGTCACCGTACCATTCGAGGAGCGGGTATTCCGGCGATCGCGCGCGACGCAGTCTATGGATCATCCCCCCGGCTTCCCGTAATCGGGGGGATAATATCCACGGGGCGGTTCCGATCCGAACGCGCTTCCCGGTCGACCCCCGTGGAAGGCGCACAGGAACCAGGCTCGCATCGGCGAGCTTGGATCCGAGCATATCGTTCAATAACGAGATATCGAGGACAACATCATGCGTACCAGCCTTCCACTCATCGCGGCCTTCGGTGCCGCCAATCTCGTAGCCCAGCCCACACTCGCCGAGGACCCCAAGAGCCCGGCCGAGGGGTTCGACATCCACGTCGTCGCACCCCATCGCCACGAGGACGGCACGGTGCACGGCCCCTATCACCACTACTGCAAGTCCATCAAACCGGAGGTCTTGCAGTGCATGATCTTCCTGTCGAGCGATCCCAATGCCGAGTTGGTCGAGATCGAGTATTTCATCGACAAGAAGCTCGCGCGCACCAGCGTGACCTTGGAGCAATGGAACAAGCACTTCCACGACCACAAGGAAGAGATCGCTACCGGGCGAGTGCAGGTGCTCGATGTGCCACCGGAGAAAGCCAAGGAGATCGCGGAGGCCGCCTCCCAGACCGACGGCATCATCTTCCATCTCTGGCCGGTGGGCGCCAAGGTCCCGAACGGCGAGGTGATGTTCCCGACCGCGGTCAGCCACAAGCCGGTCGAGAAGCTCGAGATCCCGAAATAAGGGGAGCCCGACCGCTATTGGCGTACGATGATCTCGACGGCGTCGCCCCGTGTGTCCACCCTCTCGAGCGTCGCACCCCCGCGGCCGCGGTTGATGGTCAGATCGACGCGAGCATCGCGTATGTGCACTCCACGGATCTCGAGCCGGTCGATGCCCTGAGGCAATGCCATCCGGTCGAAGATAGCCCCGGGCCATGATTGCGGCGGTGAAGCGTTGTTCGAACTCGCGCCGGCAATCGGTGCGGTTCAGGTTCGCGACACGCCTGATGGCCTCGACCATCTCGTCCTCCGTCTCGCACAGTAATCCGGTGACCCCATCGCGCAGCACTTCCGGCACCGAACCGCGCGGCCGGGCGATCACCGGGGTACCGCAAGCCAGGGCCTCGATCATGACCAATCCGAAGGGCTCCGGCCAATCGATAGGGAATAGCAATGCCATGGCGTTGCCGAGCAGGATCTGTTTCTGCGCCTCGTCGACCTCGCCGATGAACTCGATGAGCGGGTGATCGAGAAGCGGGAGGACCACGTGCTCGAAGTAGATCCGGCCGAGAAAAAGAAGGTAAGAGCCCGGCTTCGGCTCGAATCGATAGAGGTCCTCGGGCAGGCCGTGGTACAATGTCGCGAACCAATTGGCGTTCGGCATGGGCGCGCGTTGAGTCCCGCTGATCGACACCAAGGATACCTTCGGATAGTCGTAATACAGCGGGGCGATATCCGGGAGATTGAGGCGTCCGTGCAGGGTAATCAGCGTGGGCGTGGCCGTGTAGCACGTGAGCGGCAGCCCGAGATAATCGGTATGACAATGAATGATGTCGAACTCGCGAGCCCGCTGGTAAACCTCGCCCAGCATGCGCACGTGCGACGCTAGAGGATCGCAGCAGTCCGGATCGAGTCGCAAGGCCTGCGGGCAAGGCGCCCGGAGCCGGGCACGCGTCAGCGAATCCCCGCTCGCGAAGAGGGTGACATCGTGGCCGAGTCGCACCAACTCCTCCGTGAGATATGAGACGATGCGTTCGGTGCCGCCGTAGAGCTTCGGTGGCACCCGTTCATGTAAAGGAGCAACCTGTGCGATGCGCATATTGGTACGTTCCTCGTATTCTCGCTCTTCTCGCGGATGCTCCGGTCAAACACGACTCTAGTGTAGACTCATAGGTTATGTAGTTAAGGATTCGCGAAAATCGGCTCCAGACCGAATTGCAGCCGCCCACGTTGTCGATCCCGTTTAGGGTGTGCGCGTCGTGCGTTCCCGGCGAGGTAGTCGATGGCGCGTGC
>JALZID010000389.1 GCA_030860485.1 Pseudomonadota bacterium
TCCCGATCCCGCGGTGCCGTGGCACGATGACCGCGGTGACCCCGGCCGCCTCCGCGGTGCGCAGGCAGGCCCCGAGGTTGCGCGGGTCCTCGACGCCGTCGAGGACCAAGAGGAGGGGCGGGCCATCGGCGGCGCCCAGTACCTCGGGGAGGACACCCTCGTCCAGGCGCTCGCTCGCCCGGCAACGCAGCACGACTCCCTGATGGCGGAGGCCCGAAGCGAGGCGATCCAGGGCGTGGCGCGAGACGGAGTGGGTGGCGAGCCCGGCGCGAGCGGCGAGCTTCAGGACCTCGCAGAGGCGTAGGTCCTCGCGCCCGGCCAGGATCCACAGCTCCAGGGCATCGACGGGGGCATCCGACAAACGCTGCCGGACCGGGTGTAGACCCAGTACCAGCTCGCTCTTCATGCGCGGGAGGCCTCCTCCACTACGTCGAAGTCGATACGCCGCCGGTCCAGGTCGACGCGTACGACCCGCACCCGGACCGGGCCGGCCAGGCGGTACACGCGCCCGCTGCGCTCGGCCCTCAAGCGGTGGCGCACGGGATCGTGGTGATAGTAGTCGTTCTTTAGAGAGGTGACGTGGACCAGCCCCTCGACGTGGATGCCCTTGATCTCAACGAACAAGCCGAACGAGGTGACGCTGGTGATCACACCGTCGAAGATCTCGCCCACTTTGTCGAGCATGTATTCGCACTTGAGCCAGGTGATGGCGTCGCGCGTGGCCTCGTCCGCGCGCCGCTCGGTGCTGGAGCAATGGTCGGCCAGGACCGGCATCTCTTCGCGCGGATAGGGGAATGGCCGGCGGCGCTTGGAGAGCAGGTGGCAAAGCGCGCGGTGGACGAGCAGATCGGGATAACGCCGGATGGGCGAGGTGAAGTGCGTGTAGGCGGGGTGGGCCAGTCCGAAGTGGCCGATGTTCTCGGGACTGTAGACGGCGAGGCGCAGGCTGCGTAAGAGCACGGTCTCGATGAGCCCGGCGTCCGGTCGGTCCTGGACCGCGGCGAGGAGCACGGCGTAGTCGCGCGGGTGCGGTTCCTCGCCGCCGCCGAGCGTCAAACCCAATTCCCCGAGAAAGGTGCGTACATCGGCGAGCTTTTCCCGGTCCGGGCGGTCGTGCACGCGGTACAGGCTCGGGACCTCATGGGCCGCCAGGAGCTCCGCGGCCGCCACGTTCGCCGCGATCATGCACTCCTCGATGAGCCGATGGGCGTCGTTGCGGTGGAGCGGCACGATGCGATCGACCTTCCGATCGGGGCCGAAGACGATGCGGCTCTCGTGGGTATCGAAGTCGATCGCGCCGCGCGCCTCGCGGCGTTTCTTCAGGTGCCGGTACAAGGTGTGGAGCGCATCGAGGTGCGGGGCGAGGTCCTGGAAGCGCTCGCGCAACGCGGCATCGCGCAGGGTAACGATGCCGTGGACCTCGGTATAGGTCAGGCGCGCCGCGGAGCGCATCACCGCCTCATGGAAACGATGCGACCCGATCCGACCGCGCGGCCCGAGGTCGAGGATGCAGCACAGGCACAGGCGCTCGACCTCGGGGTTCAGGGAGCACAGGCCGTTCGACAGCGCCTCCGGCAGCATGGGGATCACCCGGTCGGGGAAGTACACCGAGTTGCCGCGGTTCCGGGCCTCGCGGTCGAGGGCAGTGCCGGGCTTGACGTAGTGGCCGACATCGGCGATCGCGACATAGAGCCGCCAGCCGCTGCCGTTGCGTTCACAGTAGACGGCGTCGTCGAAGTCGCGCGCGTCTTCGCCGTCTATCGTGACGAGCGGCAGCCCGCGGAGATCCAAGCGGCCGACTAGGTCGCGACGGCTCACCGATTTCGGCAGCGCTTCGACCTCGTGCTCAATCTCTTCCGGCCAGGCAGAGGGCAGACCATAGGCGCGGATGGCGACATCGATCTCCATGCCCGGCGCCAAGTGATCGCCCAGGACCTCGACCACGCGGCCGAGCGGTGGGCGCCGCCAGTCCGGCTGCTGGACGATCTTCGCCACGACGATCTGGCCGTCTTCGGCTCCCCCGGAATCGGCGCTCGGGATCAGCACATCCTGGTGGAGGCGCTTGTTGTCGGGGACCACCCGCCCGATCCCGGCCTCTTCGAAGAATCGCCCCACGACCTCCTGGTTGGCGCGCTCGACCACCTCGACCAGGGCGCCTTCCGTGCGCCCCCGCCGATCGAGCCCAGTGATGCGCACCACGGCGCGATCGCCGTGCAACAGGCTCCTCATCTGGCGCGCCGACAGGAACACATCGTCGCCGCCTTCGTCGCGTACCAGGAAACCGAAACCGTCGGGGTGGCCGATCACCCGGCCGGTCAGGAGATCCATCTTGGCGGGAGCGCCGTAAGCATCGCGACGGTTGCGGATCAGCTGGGCGTCGCGTTCCATGGCGTTGAGGCGGCGGCCCAGCGCCGTGAGTTGGTCGTCGCCATGTACCCCGAGGGCCCGGGCGATCTCTTCGAGCGTGCGCGGTCCGTCACAGCCCCCGAGGTATTCGAGGATGAACTCGCGACTCGGCACCGGGCGGGCGTAGCGCTCCGCCTCGCGTGCCGCGTAGGGGTCTTTTCTGGTTCGACGGGAAGGCCTGGTCCGGCGGGAAGGGCCGCTCATACGGCTTGCCGTTGACTCACGCCGGGGGCTTCGGTAGATTGCGCCCGCCTCGGCCGAGGTGGCGGAATTGGCAGACGCGCAAGGTTCAGGTCCTTGTGGGGGCAACCCCGTGGAGGTTCAAGTCCTCTCCTCGGCACCAGTGCTGATCGATTTGCCGCGCACGGCACCCGATCGTCCCAAGCGCCTGTCCCCGATCCCATGCCTCACCTGCCCGCGGGCGGTTCCCCTTCGAGCCCGGCCCGGCGCGCAGCGCGGTGACGGCGCAGTTGAACGAGCGTCATGATCGGTCCCGATGCGGCGTACACCAGGAATCCGAGGAATAGCAGGAGCGGGGGGGAGAGCGAGACGAACACGAACACCAAGACCACCAGGAGCCCCGCCACGAACGGTAGACGGCCCCGGAAGTCGAGCGTCTTCAGGCTGTAATAGCGGATGTTGCTGACCATGAGCAACGCCGCCAGGACCGTCAGGAGGATGGTGAGGGGCGCCAGGGAGCGTCCGTCGCCGAGACCGCTGTGCTCCCCGAGCCACACGGCACCGGCCAGGAGCGCCGCCGCGGAGGGGCTCGGCAGGCCCTGGAAATAGCGCTTGTCCGCTATCCCGACCTGGGTGTTGAAGCGCGCCAGGCGGAGCGCGGCGGCGGCGGTGTAGACGAAGGCCGCGAGCCACCCGAGCTTCCCCCACGAGACCAGCGACCACTGGAACATCACCAGGGCCGGCGCCAGCCCGAAGGAGATCATGTCCGAGAGGCTGTCGTACTCGGCGCCGAAGTCGGTCTCGGTGTTGGTGAGGCGCGCGACCCGGCCATCCACGCCGTCCAGGATCATCGCGACATAGATCGAGACCGCGGCCCCCAGGAAACCGCCGTCCATGGCCGAGACGATGGCGTAGAAACCCGCGAACAAGGCCGCCGTGGTGAACAGGTTCGGCAACAGATACACCCCGCGGCGGCGGGGTCCGCGGGCGGGGTGGTTGACCTTGAGCATGGGATCGAGAGATGGGAGTCGAGCGTCTAGGATAGGTAATCCGGTGTCGTAACGCCACCGACTAGCCCCATGTGATCCCAAGGCATGTGATCCCTAAGGCACGCGATCCCTGAGGTATACCGGCAGCGCCTCCTCGGCTCGCACCCCTCGTCCCTGCTGCAGGGTCTCGAGCCCGAGCAGGGCGACGTCGCGGGCGTGCGGATACGTCTCGGGATTGATCTCGGCGGGACTTCCCGCCAAGGACTTGCACAGGGCCCCACCGTGGGTCTTGAAGCCGCTACCCACGCCCGTCCACGCGCCGGTCAGGGACGCCGAGATCGCCGCCGGATCGATCACGGCCTCGGGCCGGAGCGGTTGCATTGTCGTCGCCGCGCACATATCCGTTGCGCCCGGCGCGTCCATTCCGCTCAGCGCTTCGATGCTGCCCAATGTGTACATCCCCCCCATTGTGTAGATCCCCAGGTAGACCTCACCCATGCGTGCATCGAGGGCGGCGACGATGCAGTCCGGTTCCTCCGGCCGGAAAGTGCCCTGGGCCAGGGCCGCGAGCGTCGAGACCGGCGCCACGGGCAGATCCGAAGCGAGGGCCAGGCCCTGGATTACCCCGGTCGCGATGCGCACCCCGGTGAACGACCCGGGGCCGCGGCCGAAGCAGAGACCGTCGAGCTGTCGCAGGCTCACGCCGGCCTCGGCCAAGACCTCCTCTACCATGGGCAAGATGAGGGCGCTGTGCCGCCGCGGCGCGATCAAGAAACGCTCGTGCACCTCGCCCGCGACGAGGATCGCCGCCGAGCAGGCCTCGGTAGCGGTGTCGATGGCCAAAACGCGTGTCGTCATGGGCAGGGGTTCTAAATGGGAACGGGGTATCGATTGGCGGGTGCCGAGGGAACGGATCAATACCAGGAACGCCATCGCGGCTTCACCGAATCGCCACCGGGACCGCTCGGCCGCCCGCAGAGGCGGCAAGGCATCGGTGGCCCACAAACCAATGATAGAGCAAGCGACACGGTGCGCGTCGGCGGTTAGGAGCCCCCGTACACCGCCCGGTAGGCGCGCATGGCGTCGAGATCGGCGGCGCGCGCCGGATCGGAGGCGAGATGGGCAATGACATCGTCGAGCGTCGCGATGCTGACGACCGTGATGCCATGGCGCTGGCGCACCTCCTCCGCCGCCGAGCGATCGCCTGCGCCGCGCTCCCTGCGGTCCAAGGCGACGATACAAGCCACCGGCTCCGCACCCGTCTCGCGTATGATCTCGACGGAGGCGTTGATCGACGTTCCGGCCGAGACCACGTCATCGACGATCACGACCCGGCCTCGCAAGGGGGCCCCGAAGGTAATGCCGCCCTCGCCGTGGTCCTTGGCTTCCTTGCGGTTGAAGCAGAACGGCACGTCGCCCCGCTGTTCCGCCGCGAGCGCTATGGCCAAGGCGGCGGCCAGTGGGATCCCCTTGTAGGCCGGCCCGAACAGCATGTCGAATCCTATGTCGGCCGCGCAGAGGGCGCGTGCGTAGAGCCCCGCGAGCCGCACCAGATCCCGTCCCGTCGCACACCGCGAGAGGTCGAAGAAATACGGGCTGGTGCGCCCTGATTTTAGGGTGAACCGGCCGAAACAGAGGACCCCCGAGGCCAGGGTCAGATCGATCAGCTGATCGCGCAGATCTCGCATGAGCGGAAATTATAGGTGCGCTCCGATGGCACGGCCAGTCGGGCTGTGACGTTATCGCGGCAGCCAGACACCGCCGCGCCGCATGCGCATCATTACCCTGACCGCCAACGGGATCCGCTCGGTCGAGCGCAAGGGCTTCTTGACCGGCCCCCCCGGTGTCGCTCGCTCGCATCGCCGTGGACAACGGGTCACTGTGCGGCGAGGCTCGGGATTGGGGCTCGTCCGACACTGAATGACCCAGGAAATGTCCACGACACCCAATTCGCGGACGAGAATGGCGGTGGCCGATTCACTTCCGAAAGCGATCAAGTTTCTACACGCTATTTCCTTTTCTTGGGCGCGGGACCTGGCGTTTTCGCCGAACTCACGCCGAAAGGCGACGCTGGAACGGCAGGTTTTTTCGGTTGCTTGGGTTTCTTAGCTTCACGACTACTGCGTTTTTGGCCTTTGGCCATTGAAGTTCTCCTGAAAGGACACGTAGTTAGACACCTTCATAAGCATCGCCTAGCTGCCCATCCAATTCTCTCGCTGAGAATGTTGTCCGTCATCGCGTCGAGAAAGGCGATCCAACGGCATCGCGCAACACTGTACCATGTCACTAGCCGTTGCGGTTCACCATGAGGTGATGCTCACGGCGAGCCGCTCGGGGCCGGCCGGCACGAAGGATGGCGCCGCTCGGTCGTGATGTGTTCGAGAACGACCCTCGAGCCCCGGAGACTGGCCGAGCAAGCCGACCAGCACCCGCTCGATGAAGGTGCCTTCCCGTGCGAAGAGATCGACCTCGGGGTCTACCACCTCGCCGTGCGCCGAGAGCGATCTCCAGAATCCTCCCCAACAGTGACGAATGCGCGTTGCTACAGGGGCGCACGGTCGTGCGCCCCTACCAGCACCGGCGGCCGGGCCTTCTTATCTGAGTCTGATGCGGATCCGTGTCGAGCTGACCGTCCCGGCCGAGTTTCGGATCTCCATGACGCCCCGGAGGCTCCTTCGCGTGCTGGTCCGGACGATCTTCTTGCCCTGCTTGGTGGGCCTGAGCCTCACGTTGCGGGTCTCGCCCGCCGGGATGTTGGTTACACCGGAGGCGAACCGGATCCGCCCTGGCGCCTTCGTCGATGCCGGCTCGCTCGACCGGGCCGCGCTTCGGCTCACAAAGAAGTCGATGCGGACGGTACACTGAGCCCCCGGGGTCGGGTCTAGATTGCACTTGATGGGGATGTTGCAACGTGACTCCGTGCAGCGGGCCTGCGGATTCTGATTGGCGGGCGCGGCGTCAGGTGGCGGTGGCGGTGGCGGTGGTGGTGGGGGCGGGGCGGGCGATAGCTGAAGCTCGAAGGCACCGATGTCGCAGTCGGCGACCGTGTTCGCGTCGCTGTCCTGGGGTCGTAAGACACCCCGCTGGTCGCTGGCTGTCGCACAGGAGGCCGCCGGGACGGTATCGGCGGCCGGGCTGCCGGCGACCAGGGCATGAGTTCGCGTGAGGCCCCCGTTGTCGCCGAGCGTGGGGTTGAGGACGGCGGCCAGGGGCGCCCTTGGCACGAGGTCGGTCGGCCCTTGCACGAACCCTACGACCCCAGCGAGACCGTCGTGTCCGAACAGGTTGAGATTGTTGGCGATGACCGTGCCGGCAGCGTAGGCGCCTCCCGGGTAATTAGCCACTTCCGGACTCTGCGTGGATGCCGTGTTGCCCGAGACTACCGTTTGTACCAGAGTCAGGGTGCTGTAAGGTCCGTTATACACGCCGCCGCCGAAGCCAGCCGAGTTGCCCGACACCGTGCTGTTCGTTAGGGTCAGGACACCGTCGTTTGTCACGCCGCCGCCGGCGTACCTTGCCGAATTGCCCGACACCGTGCTGTTCGTCACGCTCATGGTGCCACCGTTTCTCACGCCACCGCCGCCGTACTGCGCCGAATTGCCCGACACCGTGCTGTTCGTCAGGGTCAGGACGCCGAGGTTTGACACGCCGCCGCCCCCGCCGTCGGCCGCCGAATTGCCCGACACCGTGCTGTTGATCAGGGTCAGGACGCCGAAGTTTGACACGCCGCCGCCATTTCGGCTGGGTTTCACGCCCCCGCTGACCGTGGTTTCGTCCAGCGTCAGATTCCCTCCCAGCTCGACTTCCACCACTTCCAGGATGCCAAACTGCGGGGCGCCAGGGTCACGGGTGATGGTGCTCCCATTGCCGTCGATGACGATCGCGGAGGCGACCAGCAGGCCAGCGGCATCGCTGTTGATGTCTACCGCCGTCAGCGTGTGGGTGCTTCCCGCCGGCAGGACCAGGATATCCGCCCCGCTCCCCGCCGTACAACCGCCTGCGGGCGCGTCGCTGTTGGCGGCGGTGATGGCGTCGACAAGGGTGCAGCCCCCGCCCACGTTGATGGTCGCCGCCAGGGCCGGCGCCTGGCCGAGGGCACAGAGGAGCGCCAACCCCCCGAGCGAGCGCCGCCACCGGCGTTGCAGGGCGCGCCGCAACCTGCGCGGCAGGCGCACGAGTCCCTGGTAATACCCGGCGAAACGCGGCCAGAGCGCCGGGCCGGCCGAGGCGAGATCGGGCATGGCGGCGGCCCGTGCCAGCTCCTCTTGGAACCGGGTCAAGAACTCGGGATCGGACTGGGGGGAAGGGTAGGGGTTCAGCATAACGGCTTCCTTGTGGCCGTGTGTCCGCGGGCGTTGGGTGCTTGACGCAAACGCGTGAACGTGCGCGGGAGGGCAATATCGGTGCCGGCCCCGGCCCACATGGAATCGAACATGGCGGTCGCCGGCGCTTTCAGCGCCCGCAGCGCGCGTGGGATCACCGTTCGCTGGGTGGAATGGGGTGAATGCGGGGCTTTGCTGGGATCCGCTCCGCTCGTCCCAGGCTACGCGTGCTGCGGGCGTCGCACCCATCGTGGTACGAGCCGTGGCAGCGAAAACCGCAGCAGCGAGCGGTGGAACCGGCAGCGGATCAGGATCGAACCCAGCAAGCGCGGTGTAAACGGTGCGTTCGCGGTAGGCGCGTCGGGTGTCCAAACGCCGGTGTTCGTGTGTGGAACGCACCCTACCCCGGATCGATTCCCAGGGTCTCGCAAACAACGCGCAAGCCAGGGTTACTCGATCCACAATGGGAGCAAGGCATGGAATTCGCCATGCTTTGCGTGTTCATCCTGGATTATTTCCAATGCCATGAACGCCATCGCGTTCGAGACCCTCAAGTTCGCCAACCGCCTCAAGGAGGCCGGGTTCACCGAGCAGCAGGCCGAGGCCCTGGCCGATGCCGAGGCGGAATTCATCGAACAGAACCTGGCCACGAAACGAGCCATTGCCGACATCAAGCGAGATATAAAAGGGCTGGAGGTCACACTGCGCAATTAGATCAAACCATGCCTATCCGCCACCTTGGGCACTTCGCGCGAAGCGGCTATCGTGCGACCTTCGAAATAAACGACGCCAATGATTGTGCCAAGACGAACAGGTGGCGTAAACCGGATAGGCATGGATCAAACTACGTGGCGAGATCAAACAGCTTGAGGCAAGATCAAACAGATCCGTTCGGATCTTGCCCGTGACCTGAAAGACCTCGAATACCGCATGACGATTAAGCTGGGGTACGCTGATGGTGGTTGCGGCCGGCGCGATGGGGCCTTTGGTCAAACTCTTGTAACTCGGCAGGGATCAGCGCAACGCTCGCCGGAGCACCGTCGCCTCGGGGGGCCGGGTGCGGTCGAGATGGGGGTGATCCAGGGTGTAGTGCAGGCCCCGGCTTTCTTTGCGGCATAGGGCGGAGGCCACGATCAGCTCCGCCACCTGGACCAGGTTGCGCAGCTCGATGAGGTCGTTGGTCACCCGGAAGTTGCCGTAGTATTCCCGGATCTCCTCGGACAGGAGCTGGATGCGGCGGCTGGCGCGCTCCAGGCGCTTGGTGCTGCGCACGATCCCGACGTAGTCCCACATGAAGCGGCGCAACTCGTCCCAGTTGTGGGCCACGATCACCTCTTCATCCGAGTCTGTGACCTGGCTCTCATCCCAATCGGGGACGCACGGTGCCGGCGGGGCCTCGGGCAGTCCCTCTGCGATGTCCCGGTACGCGGAGCGCGCCATGACCAGGCATTCCAGGAGCGAGTTGCTGGCCATGCGGTTGGCGCCGTGCAGTCCGGTGCAGGCGACCTCGCCGACGGCGTAGAGCCCTGGCACCGCGGTCCGCCCGTGGCGATCCGTGACCACGCCGCCGCACATATAGTGGGCGGCGGGCACCACGGGTATGGGTTCGCGGGTGATGTCGATCCCGAGCTGCCCACACTTCGTCGCCACCGTGGGGAAGTGTCCCAGGATGAAGCCGCTCGGCCTGTGGCTGATGTCGAGATACACGCATTCTAGGCCCAGGCGTTTCATCTCGTGGTCGATGGCGCGCGCCACGATGTCCCGTGGGGCCAACTCGGCGCGCGCATCGAAGCGCTCCATGAAACGGCCGCCATCGGGCAGCAACAGCCGGCCGCCCTCCCCGCGGATGGCCTCGGTGATGAGAAACGACTTGGCCTTGGGGTGGTAGAGGCAAGTGGGGTGGAACTGAAAGAACTCCATGTTGGCGATGGGACAGCCGATGCGCCAGGCCATGGCGATCCCATCCCCGGTGGCGACGTCGGGGTTGCTGGTGTAGAGATAGACCTTCCCCGCCCCGCCGCTCGCGAGCACCACATAGCGCGCGGTAAAGGCGACCACCGCGCCAGACCGGCGATCCAGGGCATAGGCGCCCAGGCAACGCTCCGCGGCCAAGCCGAGCTTGCTGGCGGAGATGAGGTCGATGGCCACATGGTGCTCCAACACCCGCATGCGCGGGTGGCTTCGGGCCAGTCCTTCCAGCGTGGTCTCAATGGCGCGGCCGGTGGCATCGGCGGCGTGGATCACGCGCCGGTGGCTGTGGCCGCCCTCGCGGGTCAGGTGGTATTCGGGTGGCCGGCCATCGGCGTCCGGGCTGCGGGTAAAGGCCACGCCGAGAGCGATCAGCCATTCGATGCTCTCGGGTCCATGCTCGACCACGAACTGCACGATCTCGGCGTCGCACAGCCCGGCCCCGGCCGCCAGCGTGTCGGCCACGTGGGAGGCCACCGAGTCGCGGCGGTCGAGCACGGCCGAGACCCCGCCCTGGGCATACAGGGTCGCGCCCTCCTGCAAGGGTCCCTTCGAGAGCACCGCGACCTCGGCGTGCTCCGCCAGCTGGAGCGCGACGCCGAGCCCCGATGCACCGCTGCCGATCACCAGGACATCGTACCGGTACTGTCTGACCATCCTAGAACCCGTGCCGGGGACTGCCGAGGGGTGAGGCCGTGCCGCATGGCGCCGCCGGAACGACACGGCCGCGGGCTATAATGGGATTGTCCGCAAGCGTCGCTCCCCCGCGAACTCGGCCTGCACACGACTGTCTACACAGTGGCGCCGCAACAATAATACAGGGAGAATGCCCGGATGGGCGACACCGGCGCAGATTCGCAGCTCGTCGAACGGGTGCAGCGCGGCGACAAGAAGGCTTTCGATCTGCTGGTCCTGAAGTACCAGCACAGGATTTTGAAGTTGATTTCACGCTATGTGCGAGACCCCAGTGACGCCATGGACGTGGCCCAAGACGCGTTCCTGAAGGCCTATCGGTCTCTGCCGAACTTCCGCGGCGACAGCGCGTTTTACACCTGGATCTACCGGATCGCCGTCAACACCGCCAAGAATCATCTGGTGGCACAATCACGACGCCCGCTCGAGACCGACGCCACCGGGATGGACGGTGAAGCGATCGAACCCGCGGCGCTCCTCAAGGATTACGCGACGCCGGAGAACTATTTGATCACGGAGGAGATCCAGGAGGCTATCGCAACGGCCATCGAGCAGCTTCCGGAGGACCTCCGGACCGCGATCACCCTGCGCGAGATCGAAGGACTCAGCTACGAGGAGATCGCCCTGGTCATGACTTGCCCGATCGGTACCGTCCGATCGCGGATCTTCCGGGCCCGCGAGGCCATCGATCATCGCTTGAAACCCTATTTGGAGTAACGGACCGGTATGCGCCAGGACAACACCCTCGAACAGTTGTCGTCCTTCATGGACGGAGAGCTTCCCGATCGAGATCACAGGACGCTCGTGGAGGCGTGTGTGAACGACGATGGCCTGCGGGAAAAATGGGCCCGCTATCACTTGATTGGGACCACGTTGCGCAACGGGCTGCCCGAGCCCCTGCCGCGGCGTCTCCCCGACCGGATCGCCCTCGCGCTGGACGACGAGCCGGCGATCCTGGTCGGGCGGCGGCCGCGGGTGCGGATCGGGCCGGCGTTGGGGTTGGCCATGGCGGCCTCCGTCGCCGGGTTCAGTTTTTACAAGCTGGGTGACTGGTCCCCGAAAGCTCGCGAGCCCCGCTTAGCATCGCAGCGCGCATCGCCAACCGCCGACCCGGGACGGCACCAGCCGACGGAGAGCTTCCCCCATGCAGCGGTCCTTTGGGGTGGCGAGCGCCACGATACCCCCGAGCGCCTGACCACCTATCTCTTGATGCATAACCAGTATGACGGGAGCCTGAGCGGCCCCGAGGTGTCACCGTCCGAGGCATCGCCGTACTTCACGACGGTCGTTCATGACTCGAATCCCTAGCCCGCACCGGTCGGTGCAGTGCTTGTGGCTCGCGCTCCTGACCGGGGTCGTCTGGCCCGCCGCCGGGGTGGAATCCGGCAGAGAGGCGCAGAGGCTCCTCACCAAGATGTCCGAGGCCACGCATAGCTTGAGCTACCACGGGACCTTCGTGTCGATGCGTGGCAGCCGCGTGTCCATGATGCGCATCGTCCACCGGGGCGAAGCGGGGGGCGAACGGGAGCGTCTGATCTCCCTCATGGGTCCCGCCGAGGAAGTGATCCGCCGCAACGACGAGGTGACCTGCATCTTTCCTCGCGACCGCGCGGTCGTGGTCGACAGGCGCCCGCGGCGCCAGATCCTCGGCGCCACGCTGTCGCGGCCGGTGGAAACGCTCGCTGCGTATTATGACTTTTCCGTCCTCGGCGGGGATCGCATCGCCGGCCGTCCGGCCTCGGTGCTCGGCATCGCGCCCAAGACCCCGGATCGCTACGGTTATCGCCTGTGGGTGGACTCGGAGTCCGATCTGCTGCTCAAGTCGGAGGTGATCGACGGCGGCGGGGAGGTTGTGGAGCAGGTCCTGTTCACGGACCTCAAGGTCCGTTCGAGTATCCCCGAGGCCTGGCTCGAGGCCGGGATCAGCGGGCAGGGTTACAGTTGGTACACGGGGGTCAAACGCACCGCTGCGGCCCTATCCAGCGCAGAGTGGCCCAAGGGTCAATGGCAGATCCGGTGGATCCCGCCCGGCTTCATGATGCAGGAGGATCAGGCCCGCGCCATGGCGGACGGCACCCAACCTGTCAAGCATGCGGTATACTCCGACGGGCTCGCGTCCGTATCGGTGTTCACCGAGAAGGCCACCGAGGCGACAGAGCGCATCGAAGGCCATTCGTCCATGGGAGCCCTGAATTCGTACAGCACCTGGGCCGACGGTTATCAGGTCACGGTGCTCGGGGAGGTGCCCGCGACCACCGTGCGCCAGATCGCGGCTTCGGTTGCCTTCGTGCCGGCTCGACCCTGACCCGTGCCCGGCGGTGTCCGGCGAGATCCCTAGCGTGTCCCGATATCCCGGCCCTATGGGCCTCGAGCACGAATTTGCGTGGAGTGAGAGGGTAGTCATGGTGTTGCTACAGTGCATACGCACGGCCCTGGTCGCCGTGCTACTGGTCGTGGGCTGGCAGTCGCCCTCGACGGCGGAGGTGCGGGAGCTCCCCGACTTCGTGCAATTGGCGGAGGACAACAGCCCCGCGGTCGTCAACATCGGGACCAGCGTCAAGAACGATGCGAAGGAGCCGGCACCCCAGCTGCAGATCCCCGATGTCCCAGAGGATAGCCCGCTGCACGACTTCTTCAAGAAGTTCTTCGGCGAAGGCATGGAGGGGCCCGACCTCACGCCGCGATCCTCGCTCGGCTCGGGGTTCATCATCTCCAACGACGGCTATGTCATTTCCAACTTTCACGTGGTCAAGGATGCCGACGAGATCGTCGTGCGCTTGAGCGATCGGCGCGAATTCGTCGCCAAGGTTATCGGCGGTGACGAGCGCAGCGACCTCGCGGTCCTCAAGATTCAGGCCGAGGACCTGCCGGTGGTGCGCCTCGGGCGCGCCACCAATCTCCAGGTCGGTGAATGGGTCCTGGCGATCGGGTCTCCGTTCGGCTTCGATCACTCGGTGACGGCCGGGATCGTGAGCGCCAAGGGCAGGGCCCTGCCCAACGAGAACTACGTGCCGTTCATCCAGACCGACGTGGCCATCAATCCCGGCAACTCGGGCGGGCCGCTCTTCAATCTTAATGGAGAGGTGGTCGGGGTCAATTCCCAGATCTACAGCCGCACCGGCGGGTTCATGGGTCTGTCGTTCGCCATACCGGTCGAGGTGGTGATGAACGTCTACCACCAGATCCGGGACAAAGGGAAGGTCTCGCGAGGCTGGTTGGGCGTGTTGATACAAGAGGTCACGCGGGAGTTGGCGGAGTCCTTCGGCATGGACAAGCCCCATGGCGCGCTGGTGGCGAAGGTGCTGCCGGACAGCCCCGCCGCCGCCGCCGGGATCAAGCCGGGCGATGTGGTCGTGGATTTCAACGGGGTCGAGATCGACCTGTCGTCCGATCTGCCGCCGCTCGTCGGCGGTACCGAGGTCGGGAAAAAGATACCGGTCGAGATCGTGCGCGACGGCAAGTCTTTGAAGCTGGACCTCGAGATCGGTGAGCTCCCGCCCGAGGAGGAGCTCAAACACGCCTCGTCGGACAAGGCCGACACCGCCACCGACAACCGGCTCAAGATCGCCGTCAAGGACCTCACCGATAAGCAGCGGGAGGAACTGGAACTGGCCGGCCATGGGGTCGTGGTCGAGCGCGTCCAGATGGGCCCCGCGCGCCGCGCCGGGATCCGCAAGGGCGACATCGTGACCATGATCGATGACGAGCGGGTCAAGGACGCCAAGCACTTCAAGGAACTGGTCGAGGCCCTCCCGGCCGGCAAATCCGTGCCGATCCTGGTGCAACGGGCCGGCCAGCCCATCTTTCTGGCCATCAAGGTCCCGGCGAAGTAAAGGGCCGAATCAAGGGCCTTGGGGCGGGGGGCTCGAATCGGGCCGGCGCCGTGCCCAGGAAGCATCCTTTGGTCGGAACCGGGCCAGCAGTTACAATCATGTCCCGATCGGCGCCCCGATCGGCTGCCCTTGCCATGCCCAGGATCACGGACCATCAACCTTGCCCGTTCCCATGCCCGCGAATATTCATCTCGAAGCGGCGCGTTTGCGTAGCCGCGTTTCCCATCTCCGCAGCGATTAAGCATGGAGCGGATCCGTAATTTCTCAATCATTGCCCACATCGATCACGGTAAATCCACGCTCGCCGATCGCTTTATCCAACTGTGCGGGGGGTTGACCGAGCGGGAGATGGCGAATCAAGTTCTGGATTCCATGGATATAGAACGGGAGCGCGGGATCACCATCAAGGCGCAGAGTGTGACCCTGGGCTTCGAGGCCGACGACGGCGTGATCTATAAGATCAATTTCATCGACACGCCGGGGCATGTGGACTTTAGCTACGAGGTCTCGCGTTCGCTCGCGGCCTGCGATGGGGCGCTCTTGGTCGTCGATGCCGGACAGGGTGTGGAAGCGCAAACGGTGGCGAACTGTCATACTGCCGCCGAGCAGCATCTCGAGATCATCCCGGTCATCAACAAGATCGACCTCCCGGCCGCCGATCCTGCCCGAGTGGCACGCGAGATCGAGGACATCATCGGCATCGATGCCGAGAACGCGGCCCGCGTCAGCGCCAAGACCGGCCAGGGGGTGCGCGAGCTGCTCTGCGAGATCGTGCGGCGCGTGCCGCCACCGACGGGCCATCCCACGGGATCGCTCAAGGCGCTCATCATCGATTCGTGGTTCGATAACTACCTCGGCGTGGTCTCTCTGGTGCGCGTCTTCGACGGTAGCTTGAGACAAGGCGCCAAGATCCGCGTGATGTCCACGGGCAGGGATTTCCAGACCGACCAGGTTGGTATATTCACGCCCAAGCGCGTACCGCGCCGGGTCCTCGAAGCCGGGGAGGTGGGTTATGTGGTCGCCGGCATCAAAGACATCGACGGCGCCCCCGTGGGCGACACCCTGACCGATGCCTTGCGCCCGGCGCAAACGCCCCTGCCCGGGTTCACGGCCGTCAAACCCAATGTGTTCGCCGGCCTTTATCCGGTCGATTCCAGCGACTACGAGGCCTTCCGGGAGGCGCTCTCGAAGCTGCGTCTCAACGATGCATCGCTGCGTTTCGAGCCCGAGACCTCGGAGGCCCTGGGGTTCGGTTTTCGCTGCGGTTTCCTGGGCCTCCTGCACATGGAGATCGTCCAGGAGCGGCTGGAGCGCGAGTACGATCTCAACCTCATCACCACGGCCCCGACCGTTGTCTACGAGGTGCTGACCACGGGCGGCGAGGTGCTCCGGATCGACAACCCGGCGCGCCTCCCGGCGCAGAACACCATCGCCGAGACGCGCGAGCCGATCATAGAAGTCGATATCCTGGTGCCGCAGGAATACGTGGGCAACGTCATCACCCTGTGTGTCGAACGCCGTGGGGTGCAAAAGCGCCTCCAGTACCTGGGCCACCAGGTGGCTTTGAGCTACGAGCTGCCGATGAGCGAGATGGTGCTCGATTTCTTCGACCGCTTGAAATCGGTCACGCGCGGCTACGGATCACTCGACTATACCTTCCGGCGCTTCCAGGCCGCGCGCGTGGTCAAGCTCGATGTCTTGATCAACGGGGATCGGGTCGATGCCCTGTCCTCGATCGTGCACCATGCCGAGGCCCAAAGGCGTGGGCGTGAGCTCGCGGGGAAGATGAAGGACCTGATCCCTCGGCAGCAGTTCGAGGTCGCGATCCAGGCGGTGATCGGGTCGCAGGTGGTGGCGCGTGAGACCGTGAAACCCGTGCGCAAGAACGTCACGGCCAAGTGTTATGGCGGCGACGTGACGCGCAAGCGCAAATTGCTCGAGAAGCAGAAGGTGGGGAAAAAACGCATGAAACAGTTCGGCACCGTCGAGATCCCGCAAGAGGCATTTATGGCCGTGCTCACGGTGGGAAAGCAGAAATGAACATCGATTTCGCTGTGATCCTGGTTCTCCTGGTCGCGACCAGCGGTGTCATTTGCCTGTTCGATGTGGTATTTCTGGCGCCCGGACGCCGTGGCGGCGTGGTCGGGAAAGCCACCGACCTGCCCGAAGGGGAGCCGAAACGCCCCGTCATCGTCGAATACGCCCGGTCGTTCTTTCCGATATTCCTGATCGTATTACTGTTGCGCTCGTTCCTCGTCGAGCCCTTCAGGATCCCATCGGGGTCGATGATCCCGACCCTGCTCATCGGGGATTTCATCCTGGTCAACAAGTTCACCTATGGGATCCGCCTGCCGGTCTTGAACGCCAAGGTCTTCGAGCTGGGATCCCCGAAGCGCGGGGATGTGGTAGTGTTCCGCTACCCCGAGGATCCCTCGACGCCCTTCATCAAACGCGTGGTCGGGCTGCCCGGTGATCGCATCGGCTATGCAGACAGGACCCTCCGGATCAACGGTGAGCCGGTCGAGCAGGCGCCGCGCGGGGTGTACGATGATGGCGGGTCCGGCGCAGAGGCCGATCTCCGGTACGAGACCCTGGGTACGGTCGTCCATCCGATCCTGATCGAGCCGGAGCGGCCCTCTCTCGACAGTGAGGTCGTGGTCCCGGAGGGCCACTACTTCGTGATGGGGGATAACCGGGACAACAGCCGAGACAGCCGTTCGTGGGGCACCGTCCCCGATGATCACCTGATCGGGAAGGCGTTCTTGATCTGGATGAACTGGGACAGCGAGAATACGGGTATCAGATGGACGCGCATCGGTCGCTATATCGATTGATTCCAGCTCTGCAAATTGAGAAAAACCATGCTATCTCGGATCGCTTCTTACCAGCGCGGGTTTACGTTGATCGGCTTCCTCGTCGTCTGCGTCCTCGTCGGTTTCGCGGCGCTCGTTGTCATGAGGCTCTTCCCTCTTTATAACGAGAGCTTCAAGGTCCGCGCGGCGCTGGAGGCCGTCGCCAGCCAGCCGGACATCGCCCAGAAGACCGCCCACGAGATCCGCACCTTGGTGATGCGCAACTTCGAGGTCTCCGACGTCGATCGCTTCACCGCCGCCACGCTCAAGAACGCCTTGAGCGTGAAACGCGACCCGAGCGGCAAGCAGCGCGTTGTGCGCATTGCCTATGAGGCGCCCGGGCCCTTGTTCGGCAACCTCGATGTCGTCCTCAAGATCGACGAGAGCATCACCATCGCCGGTGCCGCCACGGAGTGAGCGGGCCGACGATCTCCCTGCGCGTCTCGGCCACCGGTTCCGCGACGCGGCGTTGCTGCGCGCCGCGCTGACCCACAGCAGTGCCGGCGAGGTCGATAACGAGCGCCTGGAGTTCTTGGGAGATGCGGTGCTCGCCTTGCTTATCGGCGAAAGCCTGTATGACCGTTTCCCCGAAGCCAACGAGGGACAACTGAGTCGCCTGCGCGCCTCGCTGGTCAAGCGTGAGACCCTGGCCCGGCTGGCCCGAGGCCTCATGCTGGGACCACAGCTCATTCTCGGTGAGGGCGAAAAAAGGAACGGCGGAGCAGAGCGGGACTCCAACCTCGCAAATGCTCTCGAGGCCGTCATCGGCGCCATTTACCTGGACGGCGGGATCGACGCGTGTCGCACCGAGGTGCTCCCCTGGTTCGAGGGGACGATGGCGGGCCTAACCCGCGATGGTCTGCGCAAGGATCCCAAGACCGAGCTTCAGGAGCTTCTGCAATCCCGGCGCCTGCCTCTCCCGAGTTACGAGGTAACCGAAGTCGCGGGTCAGCCGCCTCGTCAGGTGTTTACGGTCCGATGCTCTACGGAGGCGCTGCGTGCACCCGTAGCCGGTAATGGGAGCGGTCGCAGGCGCGCGGAACAAGCCGCAGCGCAATCCGCGCTCGCACTTCTGACCGCTCCGGGCACCGCCGGCAAGGGCTCCGAGGGATAGCGATGGATCACCCGGACGATGCAACCACTACAGGAGTCGGGCGTTGTGGCTTGGTCGCCATCGTGGGCCGGCCCAATGTCGGAAAATCTACGCTCTTGAACCGCGTGCTGGGACAAAAGCTCAGCATTACCTCACGCAAGCCCCAAACCACCCGCTACGCGATCCTCGGGATCAAGACCAACGGAAACGATCAGGCGGTCTACATCGATACACCCGGTCTGTGCGGGGCGGAAGGGCGGGCCCTCAATCGTGCGCTGAATCGTGTGGCCTGTCGCGCCATCGACGAGGTACACGTGCTGGTCTTCATGATCGAGGCACTGCGCTGGACCGATGCCGACCAGTATGTCCTCGCACGGATCCGGGACCGGTGCCGGCCGGTGATCCTCGCCATCAACAAGGTCGACAGGGTCGGCGACAAGCGCCTGCTCTTGCCGTTCCTCGATCAGGTTGGTGGATTGATGGAGTTCGCGGAAGTGATACCGGTTTCGAGTGCCAAGGGCGACAACATCGCAGCCCTCGACGAGGCGGTATTGCACCTGTTGCCGGAGGGCGCGCATGTCTACCCGGACGACCAGTTGACCGACCGCAGCGAGCGTTTTTTCGCGGCCGAGTTGATCCGAGAGAAGCTCTTACGGATACTCGGTGCCGAAGTACCGCATCGCCTGTCCGTCGTGATCGACGAGTTCGAATGCGTGGAGGGTCTTGACCGGATCGATGCCACGATCTGGGTCGAGCGCAGGGGGCAAAAACCCATCGTCATCGGTCAGGGTGGTGCGGTGCTCAAACGCGTGGGCGAGGAGGCCCGGCTGGACATGGAGCGCATGTTCGGCCGCAAGGTGTTTCTCCGCACCTGGGTGAAGGTCAAGGAGCACTGGTCCGATGATGCGCGCGCCTTGCAGCGACTGGGTCTCAGCGATTGACGAGGGCCAGGCCTCGGGCCGGAGCGATTGAACGGCATGCGCGTCGAATTGCATCCGGCCTTCGTGATCCACCAGCGCGCTTATCGCGAGACCAGCCTCGTCGTGGAGGTGTTTTCCTCCCAGCAAGGCCGTGTCGGCGTCGTCGCCAAGGGTGCTCACCGGCCGCGTTCCCCCTGGCGTGGGGTCTTGCAACCCTTTCAAAGCCTTCTGCTCGCCTGGTCCGGACGGGGCGAGCTCGGTACCCTGACGCACGCCGAGCAGGCCGGATTCACGCTGCCTCTGTCCGGTGGCCGGATCCGGAGCGGCTTCTATGTCAACGAATTGCTCACGCGGCTTTTGACGCGCGGCGACCCCCACCCACGTCTCTATGAGGCCTACGCCGAGGTGCTGACCGCGCTGGCGGGATCGACCGCCGACGAGCCGGTCCTCAGGATCTTCGAGAAGCGGCTGCTCGCGGAGATCGGCTACGGCTTGGTGCTCGATCGGGACAACGATGGCGGGGCCGCCATCCAGGACGGTCGCGATTACTATTATCAGATCGACAAGGGGCCCTGGCGGGTGGCGCCGGCCGATGTCGCGACGGCCAAAGTCAGCGGTGCTGCGTTAATGGCGCTGGCGTGCGAGGTGTTGACCGGACGCGAGCACCTGCGTGAGACCAAGGCGCTCATGCGGTTCGTACTCGGCGCCTATCTGGGTGACCGGCCGCTTGCCAGCCGCGAGCTTTTCAGGGCCGCGTCGGGCGGTGCATCGCCATAGGGGTGTTCCGATCGAATGCCGAGGCGGTCCCGTCCCACTTCCGATCCCCCTCGCTGCTCGGATGCAAGGTGGGGGCGAACATAAGGCCCCACATGGGCTGTTAACGGATTGTGGACAGGCGCTGCAAATCGCCTGGATGGTAACGTAATGAACCCAGTCCCCTGTATTGATCTCGGTGTGAATATCGACCACGTCGCTACCTTGCGGCAAGCACGGGGTACCCCGTACCCAGACCCGGTGCAGGCAGCGCTTCTGGCCGAGCAGGCCGGCGCGGATGCCATCACCGTCCATCTTCGTGAGGATCGACGGCACATCCAAGAGCGGGACGTGGAATTGCTTGCTAAGGTGATCGAAACCCGCCTCAACCTCGAGATGGCGGTGACCGACGAGATGGTCAGCATCGCCGAGCGCCTACGGCCGGCCGACTGCTGTCTGGTTCCGGAGCGCCGTGAGGAGCTGACCACCGAGGGCGGTCTCGACGTGGCAGGGCAGTTGGAACGCGTCCGCGAGGTTTGCCGGCGGGTCGCCGCGGCCGGGGTCCGTGTCTCGCTCTTCATAGATCCCGAACCGCGGCAGGTCGAGGCCGCCCGCGCGGCCGGTGCCCCGGTCGTCGAGCTGCATACGGGACGTTACGCGGACCGTAGCGAGCGACAGGCTCGGGAGTCGGAATTCGATCGCGTCATGGACGCCGCGCGCCAGGCTGCCGAAAGTGGAATGAACGTCCATGCCGGTCATGGCCTCAACTACCACAACGTCAAGCCCATCGCGGCGATCCCGCAGGTGACCGAGCTGAATATCGGCCATGCCATCGTGGCGCGGGCGGTCTTTGTGGGCCTTACCGAGGCCGTGCGGGAGATGAAACGCCTGATGCGCGAGGCGAGGTGGCACGGCCCTGGGTGAGCGCACAAAGCCCGCGGCGCATCCCCGTAACCAACGGCGGCAACGCGGGTGTGCCGCGCCGGAGTCATGATGTTGACTCGCCGACCAGGCCGCTAACTAACATCGGTCTCTATCGATCCCGCCGACCGGCCCGCGCACGTGATCGCTGCGGCAGGGTGCGCTGCGCCCTCCGCGTGGATGGGTCCCGTGCAGTTGCACGAGCGCCCGGATGACTTTGGAGACGCCATCGCCGTCCTCCCCCGCAGGAGGTGGCGGTACTTCTCGAACTGGGCATCGATCAGTTACGTGATAATGGTGGGATCAGTTCGAGATCTACACCCACTCGGCCTAGTCCGGACCATACGCATCTGCCGGCAGGCCTTCCTCAGCCCTTGTCATCGATTTAAGACATCTGCGCACCTGGCCGGTAAGCCGGCGGCTGACCGGCAACCGCTTTTCTGTCCCGCGCAATTTAACCGCTAGGCCACCCACACCATCGCGCGCCAGCGCTTCGACTCGGGAGAGCGATACCAAAGCGTTGCGGTGGATGCGGAGGAACCGCTCGCCAAATTCGGCCTCCAGGGTTTTGAGCGGCTCCTCGATGACGAGCTCTCCCCCCGTCCAAACTACCGTGACGTACTTCTGATCCGCTTGGAAGTAAAGCACCTCATCCACGGGCACAAGCCTCAGGCTGCCGCCTACC
>JALZID010000390.1 GCA_030860485.1 Pseudomonadota bacterium
CTACTAGCCGATGGCAAGGGCAATCCCGCGAGGGGTGGTCTGAAGGAAGCCCGAGCGCAAAGGTGCGAGCCGACGGACAGAAATCGCATAGAAGGCTCAGTCTCCGGGCGAGTCAGCACAAGATGACGAAGCCCACCGGGTACGGGAGATAGGGTAAATGCGGCGGTATTACAGCATCCGCATGGAAGCGGGGCAGTATTCGCGCCACCCGCCGTCCGGGAGGCCGCGCTGACCCACCCGACATCGACTCTCGCTCAAGTGCCTGCGCGCGCCGTCGGCAGATTCGGTCTACCGAAACGTCGTCCGCAGCGGCGTAAACGACGTTGCCAGCCGTGTAGATGTCATTCCGCACCCCGGAAACGTCGTCTTGCCCCTTCCCGACGTCGTTCCCCCGCGATGATCCTTTGTGACTTGAGGCGCGGCTCTCCGATCAGGCGCACCGGTACCTCGACGACCGCGCCGGCCTCCGCCTCGATCGGCTCGTCCGCAGACAGGTCCAATCCGGGGATCCCCTCGGGTGGAGGTCGGGCCACGCGTCCATGTTCAGGACCTTCAAGGTGTAGACGTTCTCGATCCGGCCGGCACGCTCTCTAAACAGCGCCTTGCGGTCCCGGATCACATCGAGGCCGAGCGGGACGCGTTGACTCAAGGCATAGGCGAAGGCCCCGAGCGATCCGACGGGCAGCCTCCCATAGATCATGTCCCGCGTTTCCCGCGGCCCGATGTCCAGCACCCGAACGCCAGGCGCCTAACCGGTCGGATCCCGCCACGTTGACGGCGCGCGGCCGGACAACCAATATGCGCCCCTGACGGAGGCCCGATCTCATTATGCTCGGCCCCCCTGCGATGCAAGCGCGTTACAACGCCGGGACCACCGCCACACTGGCCATGGGAGGCTCTGCCAGACTTGCCTTTCTGCCACCCCTTATCCTGCACTACGCCCGGTATGAAGTTTCATAAGCTCGTCGGCCTCTCCGGCGTCGCGGCCCACGAAAGCGCTGCCGCGATCCGCTGGGGCAAACGGTTTGAGTGGCCCATGCTGCTCGTGGCCTCGTGGATATTTATATGGTATCTCGAGGCCGCCGGAGAATTGCGTCCCCGATTTCTCCGCCTATCGGACTGAGTTATCTGGCTGTTCTTTCTCCTGGAGACGGTTGTGCTCGTTTCCCTCGTTCGCGATCGAAGGAGCTATCTGGTCGACAATTGGATGAACGTCGCGATCATCCTAGCCGGGTTCCCGATCCTTTGGGACTATACGCCCTTGGTCGGGCTCCTCCGGCAACTCCGACTGTTGCTGTTGCTGGCGCTCCTCGCCCAGTTCATCCCCAGCGTGCGACAGGTGCTCCTGCGCAACCACCTCGGCTACACGCTCTTGATCGCTATCGTCATCACGGTGGTCTCGGGCATCCTCATCAGCCAGGTGGACCCGGCGATCTCCTCCATCGGGGATGGGATGTGGTTTGCCTGGGTGACCTTGACCACCGTCGGTTACGGGGACGTCGTGCCCAAGAGCACCGCGGGGCGCCTCATCGGTGGGGTCTTGACTTTCTTGGGGGTCGTCTTCTTCTCGCTCATCAGCGCCAACCTCGCCGCCTTCCTGGTACGTCGGGACGTGGAGAAGGTGGAGCGTAAGGCGCCCTCGGGCACGAGATCAGGGATCTGCAAGCGCAGCTCGATCGCATCGAGCAGTCCGTCGAGCGACTGCGAGTGCGGGAAACGGATGGTCAGCGGGTGGCGCGCATGCGCAAACGGCCATGACAGAGCCCTCGGATAGACCGGGATCCCTCGGATAGACCGGGTCGAGGGGCGAAACCCGGTGCCAACAAAGCGGATGTTTGCTCACCGTATCGCGGGCGCTGCGGGGCGCTCACCGCAACGCACCGGTTATCCGGGAATCGTTGTCCGAGATCCAGAGCGTCGCGGCTCCGCACCATCACCCCTGGCGCACCTCTTCCTCATGCAGACCGCACAGGCGGTTTCGCGGGACCGCCTCGTCGATGCGGTGTGGTTTAGGGAGTTCGAGACGATGCATGATCTCGATGAACTGCTCGCGTGTCTTTCCGGCGAGGCGCGGATTGATGGCGCGTTCCTGGCCGATGCAGCTCACCCGACGGCCGTGGTAATCGTGGCCGGGGTAGACCAGGGTCTCGGCGGGCAGCGCGAACAGACGCCCGGTGATGCTGTCGTACAGCGCCCCGGGGTCGCCGCCCTGAAAATCCGTGCGGCCACAGCCGTTGATGAGGAGGGTATCGCCGGTGAAGAGCCGGTCCCGCCACAGGAACGAGCTGCTGCCCGGCGTGTGGCCGGGGGTCGCCAGCACGCTGATCTCCTCCCCGGCGGCGAAACCGAGCACATCACCACCCGTGAGCTGATGATCCGCACCCATGGTCCCGCACAGTCGGCTCACCGCGGTCTCGGCACCGATGCGCTGTCGCAGCCGGCCGCTCGCGGTGATGTGGTCGGCGTGTACGTGTGTTTCTATCGAGTACTTCAACCTGAGCCCGAGCCGCCGGAGCAACTCCAGATAATCCTCCAGATGGCCGTCCACGGGGTCGATGAGCACTCCCTCTTTCATGCCGGTGCTGCCAATCAAATAGGTGTAGGTGGAGGAATCGGGGTCGAAGAGTTGCCGAAAGATCATGCTTTTCCTCCTGCTGCTCTGCGAAGCCCGGGTCACGGGGCTGCAGAGGGGCATCTTAGCGACTGAAGGATACGGTATGAACAGGTCGCTGGAACCTGGTGAGCAGGTCGCGGATCGAAGGGGGATGGGCAGCGCCGCGCGCCACCTGGGGTTAAGATCCGCGCCCGTGCGGTGCCCCTCGGCATGAACCACGCGCCCTTACGACGCGGCGAGGCGGGGTCGGGTGCGATCCGGAGAGGTTTCGCCAAAGCCCTTTCGAACCTATAATAAGGGGTGCGGGCGGCGGGTCTTTCTCCTATCCTTTTCAAGGATCTCTTCATGACAGTTGAAGTTACCCTTTCCATCATCAAGCCTGATGCAGTGCACAAGAACCACATCGGCGAGATCATCTCCCGGTTCGAGAAGGACGGGCTCCGGGTGGCCGCGCTCAAGATGCTGGTGTTCTCCCGGCAGCAGTTCCTGGGGATCTATGGGGGACACGAGGGCCAGCCCTACTATGAAGACCTCACGGCCTTCATGGCCTCGGGTTCGTCGGTGGTGATGGTGCTGGAGGGTGAGCAGGCGGTGGCCAGGAACCGCGCCATCATGGGCCATACTAATCCGAAGCTGGCGGCGCCCGGTACTATCCGCGCCGATCTCGGGACCGCGACCAACCGCAACGCGGTGCACGGCTCGGACAGCCCCGAGACGGCACAGAGAGAGATCGCGTGCCTGTTTTCGTCCGAGGAGATCCGGACACATGCCCAGAGCAATAACCCGGCAACCCTGGGGGGGCTGGGAGGGAGGTGAGCGACGTTACCGATCTGCTGGATGGACACGCTGGCGGGCGGACATGGGGGGAGGACACGCCGGTGGCTGGGCGGATACGGGGGCGGGGGGG
>JALZID010000391.1 GCA_030860485.1 Pseudomonadota bacterium
TGAGAGGGCCTCCTTTGTGGGACGTATGATCTAGAGAAACCCATACCTACCACGGAGTGCCCTCTCTTCCAAGCATTTTCGCTCATAACCTATTGATCTGTTGTCGTTAAAAAAGATCTTCACCCAACGGATATGGAGCGGAAAAGGCGGCTCCCACTGCAATGCTGGAGTCGTACCGCTCCATACCCGCCTCGGCGGACACCGTCTTGTCTTACATGTGCGCCTGCGTGGCTGATGGCTTGTCGGCTTTCCGTAACGTCAACCAGCTAGCCGACCCCAGCCCCACGGCAACTGCAAACCACAACGTCGTCATGCGGATCAACACCGTCGCGCTGGCGGCCTCCGGCTTAGTCACACCGAAGTGCACCAGCAGGAAAAATACCGTGGCATCGGCCGTGCCCAGACCACCCGGTATGAACGACGGGGCGCCCGCCAACGAGGCAAACGCAAAAATGAAGATCGCGACAGGCAGTCCGATGTCGTATCCCATGGCCACCAACATCAGATGAAACGATAGCCCTTGCGCGGCATAAGCGCAACACCCGAGGCACCATCCCGGTAACAGACGGTGCGGCACCAGGCAGTTTTTGGCCTGCGCGAGTATCCGGGCAACCCAGGCCAAGGTCCGGGTCAGCCAACCGTTCTGGCCACGTTCGCCCCATTCGACCAGCAACGGTGCCGCGGCGATCAACACGGCCACCGCGAGCAGGGCCGCGCCCAGAACCCACAGACCGTAACGTGACTTCGGGTACAGCGACAAACCAATCATCGTCAACGTGACCACCGACAACAAATCGGTGAGGCGGTCGGCAAAAAACGCGGCGAAGCTCTGTGTATACGTGACGTTGTGGCGCGCCAGAAAGGCACTGCGCAACAATTCGCCGACTTTCCCGGGCGTCGTCGTCAACGCAAACCCCGACAAGTAAATGACGAAGCTTTGCAGGTGGTCGACGCGTAGTCCCAGGGCGCTCAGATACCATTGCCATCGGCAAAAGCGCAGCGTGAATCCCGCGAACGTCAACCCACAGCCCATGGCCAAGCCGCCGGCCCCGACGCGGGCAACGGCCATGTGTCGTCCCATCCGGTGGCGAGTGCCAGTCCGAGGTAGCCGGTCACCGCCAGCAACAGCGCCAGAATCACCATACGCATCAGGCGCGGCGTCAGGGTGATCGGTAGTGCGACCGTTGCGGAAGTCACGCGCAATCGTACTCCGTTGCATCAGGCATCGAACAAGCGGCGATTGTGGGCCGAGATAGTCAAAATTCCAATAGAGGTTTGGGTCTGAACGAAGTGCTAGCTAGAGTGAGCCATCAGGCAACGCGTTCGGATCGGCGATGGATGAATTGAAATACCCGGCGTCTTCCCTCTTAAGTTGGGCGATTATCCCTTGGCGGTAGGTAAGAGAGGAGTATAATGGATTTCCAGGCCTATACCACCTCTCGTGGGGTGGTCCACAAAGTCTGGACATCGCCCATGCCTGCATTGCCGCGGCGTGTTATGAACGCCACCGTGTTTCTTGCCGTGGGGGCTGAAGGCGACGCTCCGCACGATGGCGTCATGGCCACCCAAAATCTTCTGGACTTGCGCGTGTGTGAGCAGTGTTGAAAGGAGCGCGCTTTGCGCATCCGGCGTCGGCTCGGATGCGACGCCGACGGCTTCATTCGCGAGCAACAAGGCGAGGTCGATGCTATGGTCTTTTTCCCTTTCCGCGGCGATGGCCAAACGCCCGGCGTTCGAGACCTGTGCCTCCCATTCGGCAGCGCGTTGCAGTCGCGCGAGACCAGCGCCAGGACACCTTGGCACTGCCGGAGCTTGGCGTAGAGCTGCTGCTCCCACAGGTCACCCGGCCTTGAGGCCGGTTTCACGGTCGAAGTCGAGGAAGAGGCTGCGGTGTTGCTTGTCCTCAAGCCACGTCTTGAGCCTTTGGGCCCAAGCGTTGTCCTTGCTGCTGTGGCTGATGAATATCGCGGTCATCTCGATGGGCAACCGTTGAAGATGGCGCTCATGCGCCTTGCTTAGGCGGTTTCGGTGGTTCCTGCTCGGCCCCACCCTTGGCTTGTTTTGCCCCCCCGTGGCTTGTTCGGTCCCAGCCTTGGCTTGAGACTGCCAGAATAGTTGCTGTTCCTCGGCGATAATGGTTTCGACCCGCTCGACCAGGAGGCGATAGACGCTGGCCTCGTCCTCTGCGGCGGCGTACGCATCCGCGTTGTTGAGATACAGGCGGTACTCGCGTTTCATCCCTTCGGAGGCCTTGCGGTAGGCTTGCCAGGTCTCGCTGGGACGCAGCAAGGTATCGACCGCCCGGCTGATGGAGACGCCGGCACCTAACGCGGCGGTAAAATGGCGCTCCCAGTCCGCCTTATCCAGCACTCGGAGCAGCGAAATCAGCGCGCCAAGGACGATGACGCAGATGGTGAACGCCAAATATCGGCGTTTCTGTTTCCCGGCGCCCTTCGAGTACCACTCACGCTGCCCATCTAGGACCGTTCGGAAATAATAGTCGGCACGTGCCTGGCGAGTTTCGATGGGCGACATCCGGGCGGGTTTGACCGTTGGGACCATCGTTGTCTGATGGCATGCGCGCCTCCCCTTTATTTAAGTTTCGGCTTGATCACTGCCAGGCTATCGCCGATCTTAGCCGCTACGGGCTCTTAGGCGCTAAACCGGCTGACGAGCGTCGCTGGTTAAGTCGATTTCCTGCCGCGATCGCCATCGCGCGCCCCGACTGGTCCCTTCGAGATGTTATGGGAAAGCCGGTCGGTACACCATGGGGCTCACGAGTGAGTGGGCGAGCCGTGCCCTCCGGGTGGGGCCGAGGAGCACCGGTCGCTCGATGGGAACGTCCTCGAAGAGGTCTTGCACGTTCACGCTGACTTCCGGGAAGCGCGGGCTCGTGAACGATTCGTCGAGGCCGGTGAGGGTAGGCGCCGGGTAACGACCCTGCTCATCGAAGTACACCTCCACGAAGCCACTTTGAGAAACGATCCAGTATTCCGGGACACCGAAACGCTCGTACAGCGCGCGTTTCTCCCGTCGATCGCGCGCTTCGGTCGCGGGCGGAGGATCTCGATGACGACGTCCGGCGTCCCCACGATGGCCGCCTCCCCGATCTTCGTCCGATCGCAGACGACGAGGCCGTCGGGCTGCACAACTTCGAAGTCGGAGAGCTGGGCGATGAACGGGCCGCATGGCGTGCCGCGAAAGCAGTGGAACGAGAGCACGGCGAGGTTCTGTGCGATGCGCTGGTGTCGAGTCGTCGGTGCCGGGGCCATGGCATGGGCCTCGCCGTCGATGAGCTCCCAGCGGGTGTCGCCCTCGAAGCCCAGGTAGTCGACATAGGAATAGCGATGGGTATGGCGAGCCTCGTTTCGCATCGTCGGACGACGATCCGAAGTTTCTCCCATCATATATATACCACGCACGGTCCACAGATTGCGCTTTTCGATCCCCTCACATTGGGATCCCCTCACGCTGGGATCCCTTCACCCTGGCCTTTCCCCGGAGCGAGAGGGGATCCTAAGGAAGCGATCGATGACGGTGGCCGATAGAGCGCCGTGGTAGGTGCGGGCCGCGCCGCAGAGGCCGGTTCACCCCCCCGTTGGGACCTATAGTAGGATCCCGCTCGCCAAATTACCTTGGACAACGCCATGCCGGAGCCAAGTACCCTCACCGACGTCACCTCCCTGCGCGAACGCCTCGCGGCGCTCAGGGGGTTTCTTTGACTATCCGGCCAAGCGCCGGCGCCTGATGGAGATCGTCCAGGCGCTGGAGGACCCCTCGGTGTGGGCCGACCGGGAAGAGACGCAGGCGCTCGGCAAGGAGCGGGTCGCGCTGGAGCGTGTCGTGACGGGTCTGGACGCCCTGGAGCGCGGCATCCGGGAGGGCTCGGAGCTCCTGGAGATCGCCGTGGCCGAGGGCGATGAGATCATCGCCGATGAGGTGTGGGACGATCTCGTCGCGATCGAGCGGCGCCTTACCGGTCTGGAGTTCGCGCGCATGTTTTCCGGCGAGATGGATCCGCAGAACGCCTTTTTGGACGTCCAGGCGGGCTCGGGCGGGACCGAGGCGCAGGACTGGGCCGAGATGCTGCTCCGCATGTACCTCAAATGGGGAGACCGGCACGGCTTTAAGACCGAGCTCATCGAGGCCTCCGCGGGCGAGGTCGCGGGCATCAAGAGCGCGACCGTGTATTTCCAGGGGGATTACGCCTATGGCTGGCTCAGGACCGAGACCGGCGTACACCGTCTGGTGCGGAAATCCCCGTTCGATTCCGGGAATCGTAGACACACGTCTTTCGCCTCGGTGTTCGTCTCGCCGGAGATCGACGACGACGTGGACATCGTGATCAACCCGGCCGATCTCCGCGTCGACACCTACCGCGCCGGTGGGGCCGGTGGCCAGCACGTCAACAAGACCGATTCGGCCATCCGCATCACCCACCTCCCGAGCGGGGTCGTGGTGCAGTGTCAGAACGAACGCTCTCAACACAAGAATCGCTCGCGCGCCATGAAGCAACTCCAGGCCAAGCTCTACGAGATCGAGATGCACAAGCGCGATACCGTGAAGCAGGCCATCGAGGACACCAAGGCCGACATCGGCTGGGGAAACCAGATCCGCTCCTATGTCCTCGATCAGTCGCGCGTCAAAGACCTGCGCACTGGTGTCGAGAGCGGCAACCCGACGGCCATCCTGGACGGCGATCTGGACCGCTTCATCGAGGCGACCCTCAAGACCGGTGCCTGACATGAAGAAAGATAGTTGCAAAGAATAAGAAATATGGTCGAGATCGATTCCAACGATCAGCCGGCGCAGCGCCGCTACAAGCTCGCCGCGCTGCGCCGGACCGGTAACGCCTATCCCAACGATTTCGAGCGCGACGGGCTGTGCGCCGATCTCCACGCCCGCTATGCCGAGCGGGAGGCGGAACCGATAACGGTGCGCATCGCGGGCCGGCTCATGACCCGCCGCGTGATGGGCAAGGCGGCCTTCGCCCACCTCCAGGACATGAGCGGCCGCATCCAGATCTATCTCCGGCGCGAGGACCTGCCCGAGGGCGGTTACGAGTCTTTCAAGCAGTGGGACCTCGGCGACATCGTGGGCGCCGAGGGGACGCTCTTCACGACCAGGACCGGCGAACTGACGGTCCACGTACGAGAGGCGCGATTGCTGGTGAAATCCCTGCACCCCTTGCCCGAGAAGTTCCACGGCCTGGCCGATCAGGAAACCCGCTACCGCAAGCGCTACCTCGACCTCGTCATGAACGAGGCGACCCGGCGGGTCTTCGAGCGGCGCGCGGCGATCGTGGATTTCATCCGCGCGTTTTTGAAGGCGCGCGGGTTCTTGGAGGTCGAGACCCCCATGATGCAACCGATCGCCGGGGGCGCCGCCGCGCGGCCGTTCGTGACCCATCACAACACCCTCGACATGACGCTGTATCTGCGCATCGCCCCCGAGCTGTATTTGAAACGGCTGCTCGTGGGCGGCCTGGAGAAGGTCTTCGAGATCAACCGCAATTTCCGCAACGAGGGGCTCTCGACACGCCACAACCCCGAATTCACGATGCTCGAGTTCTATGAGGCCTATGCGACCTTCGAGGACCTCATGGGCCTGACCGAAACACTGATCCGCGGTCTCGCCGTGGCGGTGCTCGGCGACACTCGGTTGCCCTACCAGGGCGTGGAATACGACCTCTCCAAACCGTTCTCGCGCATGACGGTCCAGGAGGCGATCCTGCGTTTCAATCCCGATATCGATCCGGCGACCTTGGGGTCCCTCGACCTCGCGCGGCGCTGTGCCCGCGAGCGCGGCCTCTCCATCGAGGAGGGCTGGGGGCTCGGCAAGGTCCAACTGGAGCTGTTCGAGAAGACCGCCGAGGAGCGTCTCGGCGAGCCTTGTTTCATCACCGCCTTTCCGACGGAGGTCTCACCGCTGGCGCGCCGGAACGAGCGCGACCCCTGCGTCACCGACCGCTTCGAGCTCTTCGTCGCCGGCCAGGAGATCGCGAACGGTTTCTCGGAGCTGAACGATCCCGACGACCAGGCCGAGCGCTTCCGGCGCCAGGCGGCGGAAAAAGACGCTGGCTACGACGAGGCGATGTCGTACGATGCCGACTACCTCGAGGCCCTGGAACACGGCATGCCGCCCGCCGCCGGCGAGGGCATCGGCATCGATCGGGTGGTGATGCTATTCACCGACTCGCGCTCGATCCGCGACGTGCTGCTCTTCCCGCTCCTGAGGCCCAGGGCGAGCGAGCCCTAGCTAGCTAGAGCAATGCGACCCGAGCAGTTGTGCCGCAAGCAGTGCGATAGCTGATCGCCTTCGGATTACGGAGTCTGAGGCAAGCGATCTGGCTCGCGCACTGTGTGGAGCGCAATGGCAGCCGGCCAGCATCGGTTACGCGGGTTGCCCTAAGACAGCAGACCGAGCCGCCTATCAAACCCTGAGCAACCAATAGGTTCGATCTGGAAATGCGGCATCACGCACCGGCAGCTCTTCGAATCCGAGCTTGGCAAAAAGGTCCCGCATCGCTGTGGCGCGCACGGAAGTGCGCCCTATATGGTATGTGAATCCCTCCCGGCGAAGCACAGGGATCAACGCAGCCGCGAGCCCATAGGCGATCTGTCCTCGTCGGGCGGCGGGATCCACGCAGACCGTATCCGCGTAAAACACACGGTTCTCTCCCTCGAACACGTAATCGAGCGTGGTGGTGCCCGAGATTGCTCTGAGCGTGAGGTCTCGATGGTCTTCGCTCTCTCGCAACACCTCATATCCGACGGCGTACCCCGCGATCTTGCCGGAGGCCTTGGCTATGAAGGCCACAGCATTACGCCGCATCAGATCGACGCCGAGTCCAAAGTGCAGGCGCGGCCTTTCGAGGTCGTCGTTCCAAGGCGGCTCTCGGAAGCCCGATAGGCCAGGGAGGCTATCTGCCCGATCAGAACGCCGGACCTATCTTCGCGCAAGTCCTCGACGGCGATCCGCTCGATCGCGATGTCATCGATATCCATCAGAGGTGCCGTCGCGCCTGAAGCGCCCTCGCCGCAAGAAATAGATCACCTGATCCGCCACCTCCCGCGAGAACAGGCCGCCGAAGTGGGAGACGGGTAAGACGATTTGATCGGCCGCTGCCACGCAGGTCGTCTCGACAGCCGCCACGGTGCCGTCATGGGGGCGATCGAGCCGCGCGAGGAAGCGACCCAGCCCGACACCCCGGCTGCCGCCGATGGCCCCGAGCGCGCGCTCGTCCCGCCAGGCCGGGACATTGCCGAGCAGCCCTTGCTCGATGCTCTGACCCAAGAGGCGCCGGCCGAGCGGGTTCTTGGCGAGCGCCTGGGCAGCCCGGCTGCCCTGGTGGGGCGTGGCGAGGGTCACCACGCGGCCCGGTCGCCCATCCGAATCGCCGTGAAGGAAGTGCCGTAGGACGAGACCGCCGAGGCTATGCGCGACGTAGTGAACGACCGGTGCCTCGATGCCGGCCACGAAGTCGCCGAGGAGCCGCGCGGCAACGGCCGGGCTTACCCGCACGCTCGGGTACGAGAACTGATGAGTTGAGAACCCCGCAACCGTGAGCTGGCGGCGCAGGAGCGCCATCTCCCGGCCGCTCATGAAGAGCCCGTGGATGAGGACCACGACCTCTTCGGCCTCGCCAAAGGGGATCCAGTGCCTGCGGGCGATCTCGGGAGCAGGTTCAGAGATGGTCGAAACTCCCTGGCGAGGTCAGAAAGGGACCGGCGCTATGCGGGCATGATCGGATCTTCGGATCGCTCAGGCGTCGTTGGCGCCGTGGATGACCGTGCCGCGCCCCGACGCGAAATCCAGCAGGCGTTCGATGGGCCGGCGCGCGCGCCGCCCAATCTCCGGATCCACCAACACCTCGTTGGCGCCGGAGCGTAGGCTCGCAGCCACCTTCCTGAGCCCGTTCATCGCCATCCACGGGCAGTGGCCGCAGCTCCGGCAGGTGGCGCCGTGGCCCGCCGTCGGGGCCTCGATGAGGGTCTTGCCGGGCGCGGCCTGCTGCATCTTGTAGAAGATCCCGCGGTCGGTCGCGACGATGAGCTTCTCGACCGGTAGATCGCGGGCGGCCTTGATCAAGGCCGTGGTCGAGCCCACCACATCGGCCTGGGCCACGACCCCGGCCGGTGATTCGGGATGCACCAGCACCTTGGCGTCGGGATGGACGCGGCGCAGCGCATCGAGCTCGCGCGCCTTGAACTCCTCATGGACGATGCAGGCGCCGTCCCACAGCACCATGTCCGCCTCGGTCTTCTCCTGTACATAGGCGCCCAGGTACTTGTCTGGGGCCCACAGGATCTGCTCTCCGCGGTCCCTGAGGTAGGCCACGACCTCGAGCGCGCTCGACGACGTCACGACCCAGTCGGAACGCGCCTTGACTGCCGCGCTGGTATTGGCATAGACCACAACGGTGCGGTCGGGGTGGGCATCGCAGAAGGCCGCGAACGCCGGAGGAGGGCACCCGAGGTCCAGCGAGCACTCGGCTTCCAGGTCCGGCATCAGGACGCGCTTCTCGGGGTTCAAGATCTTGGCGGTCTCGCCCATGAACCGGACTCCCGCGACCAAGAGGATCGAGGCCGGGTGCTCGTGTCCGAAGCGCGCCATGTCCAGCGAGTCGGAGACATGGCCGCCGGTGTCGTCGCAGAGCCGCTGGATCTCGGGATCGGTGTAGTAGTGCGCGACCATGACGGCGTCCTGGATGCGGAGGAGGCCCTTGATCTCGGCCCGGAGCGCATCGCGCTCATCGTCGGAGAGAACCTCGACGACCGTCGGGGGGACCGCCGGAATGGGATAGGATCGGAGCTGAAGCATAGGGGAACCTCGATACTTACCGCCACAGTGCGGTCAGCGAAAGAACTCCACCGTGCCCGGGCTGCGAGCGCGATACAGGCGGGCGGGTCGGCGGCGCTGGGCGTGCGACTGCCATTCCGCAGAGGCCTCGATGTAGCCTGTGGCCTGGATGTGCTTCCGGAAATTGCGCTTGTCCAGCGTCCTTCCGAGCACCCGCTCGTAGACCGACTGGAGCTCGCCCAGGGTGAACTTCTCCGGCATAAGCCGCAACGCGATAGACGAGTAGCCGAGCTTGGCGGAGAGGCGGGCGCGGGCGAGACGCAGGATCGCCTCGTGGTCGAAGGCGAGCGCCGGCGGGTCCTCGACCGGAAACCAGCCGACCGCCTCGGCGTCGGACGCCGCCTTGGGCGCAACGGCCTCATAGGGCACGAGGCCGAAGTACACGACCGAGATGACCCGTTCACGTGGATCACGCCCTGGCGTGCCCACCGTGCAGAGTTGCTCGAGGTACATGCCGGAGAGCCCGGTCTCTTCGGCTAGCTCGCGCCGGGCGCAGGGTTCTAAATCCTCATCGATGTCGATGAACCCACCCGGCAGGGCCCAGTGGCCGCGGAAGGGGTCGTGCGCGCGCCGAATGAGCAGGACCAGCAGGCGTTCGTCCTGGATCGTGAACAGCACCACGTCGGTCGTCACCGCGGGGTGCGGATAGTCGTAGGTGAAAGGCATGCCCAAACCCGTAGCGGGTCGACCACCATAGTGTATTAGCTACACCCGTACAAGGGGCATTCCCACAAAGTAGTGGGGCCCTATGAGGGTCTGCGGATGGCGATGGACAGCTCCCGAAGCTGCGCCTCCGGCACGGGCGAGGGGGCGGCCGTCAGCGGGCAGGCCGCGGAGTGGGTCTTGGGGAAGGCGATCACGTCCCGGATCGACGAAACGCCGGCCATGAGCATCACCAGCCGGTCCAGGCCGAAGGCGATCCCGCCGTGCGGCGGGCACCCGTAACGGAGTGCCTCCAGGAGGAAACCAAACTTCTCTCGCGCCTCGTCCTGCTGGATGTCGAGGAGTCGAAACACGGCCTCCTGCATCTCGCGGCGATGGATGCGTACCGAGCCGCCGCCGATCTCGGTGCCGTTTAGGACCAGGTCGTAGGCGCGCGACAGGCAGCCGAGAGGATCGGCCGCTAGCTCGGCCGCATCGGTGACCTTGGGGGCGGTGAAGGGGTGATGCAGGGCGAGAAACCGCTGTTCTTCTTTGCTCCACTCGAACATCGGAAAGTCCACGACCCATAGTGGATGCCAGCCCCGCTGCGCGAGCCCGAGATCGGCCCCGAGCTTGAGCCGCAAGGCCCCGAGGGCGTCGTTGACCACCCGCGCATCGTCGGCCCCGAAAAAGATCAGGTCTCCGCTCTGTGCCCCGGTGCGCGCGAGGATGCCGTCGATGGCCGTGTCCGACAAGAACTTCAGTATCGGTGATTGGAGACCGTCGCGCCCCTGCCCCAGATGGTTGACCTTGATGTAGGCGAGTCCTCTGGCCCCATGGCCGGCGATGAAGGTCGCGTAATCGTCGAGGGCCTTGCGCGACAACGTCGCGGCCCCCGGTACGCTGAGCGCCGCGACACGAGCACCCGGCCGGTTCGCGGGCCCGGAGAACACGGTGAATTCGACCGATGTGACGAGATCGGCGCAGTCCACAAGCTCGAGCGGGACCCTGAGGTCGGGCCGATCGGTGCCAAAACGCCGCATACACTCGGCGAAGCTCATGCGCGGGATGGGGTCGGTCAGCATGTCCCCGAGCACCTCCTGGAAAAGCCCGCGAAACATGTCCTCCATGATGGCGAGGATCCCGCCCTCGTTCAGGAACGTGGTCTCGATGTCGAGCTGGGTGAACTCGGGTTGACGGTCCGCGCGCAGGTCTTCGTCGCGGAAGCAGCGCACGATCTGGTAGTAACGGTCCAGGCCCGACATCATGAGGAGCTGCTTGAAGAGCTGCGGGGACTGCGGCAACGCGAAGAACCGCCCCGGATGGGTGCGGCTCGGTACGAGATAGTCACGAGCGCCCTCCGGCGTCGCGCGTGTCAGCATCGGGGTCTCGATCTCGACGAAGCCGGCGTCGTCCAGGTAGCGCCGCAGCACCCGGCAGACGCGCGCGCGCAGCCGGAGGTTGTCCTGCATCTGGGGCCGGCGCAGATCGATGTAGCGATAGCGCAAGCGTGTTTCTTCCTCGACATTGGCGTCGTCCACCTGGAAGGGGGGTGGGTCGGCGGTATTGAGGATCTCGAGCTCATCACCAACGATCTCGACCTCACCACTCGGGAGCCCCGGGTTCTCGGTGCCGGGCGGGCGTCGGCGTACCCGGCCTCGCACGCGTAGCACGTACTCCCCCCGCGCGCGCTCGGCCACCGCGAAACTGGCGGGTTTCTCGGGATCGAAGACCACCTGGACGAGGCCGGCGCGATCCCGCAGATCGATAAACAGGATCCCTCCGTGGTCGCGACGCCGGTGGACCCAACCATACAGGGTGACCCACTGTTCGAGGCAAGCGAGGTCGATCTGCCCGCAATAGTGGGTGCGCATGAGGAGGGTCGAGACGGCGGAGGGGATGAATGGTACGGAGTCGGTGCGGGCCGCGCAACGTCACGCGGGGCCGCGCCTCTCCGAGGGACTCGGCGGCGTGTCGGGTCGTGACGCCCGTCACTCGCTCGCGGTGCTGGGCTGCTCCGGCTTCTTGGTCTTTGCCGCCGGTGGTGTGCCGCCGTCGGTGGGCTTCTTGGTCCCGCCATCGCTCTCTGGGGTCTTGGGCTGGGTCTCGCCATCGCTCTCTGCGCTCTTGGGCTTAGTCTTGCCCTTGTCCTTGAAATCGGTGGCGTACCAGCCCGAACCCTTGAGCCGGAACCCCGCCGCCGAGACCAGCCGCCTCAGGTCCGTCTTGGCGCACGCCGGACAGTCGGTCAGGGCCGGGGCGCCGAGCTGCTGGATGGCCTCCATCCGGTGGCCGCAACTCGGGCACTCATACTCGTAGATCGGCATAGCGAAGCCCTCAGGTCCAGGATGCGCTCACCATAGGGTCTGCCCCGTAAAATTCAAGGGTGGGCGGGCGCACCGGGCAGCAAGCTTTGTTCCTGGCAGGCTATCCGCTATCATCGCGCGGCCGCGATCCAGGGCCGTTAGCTCAGCCGGTAGAGCAGCGGACTTTTAATCCGTTGGTCGTAGGTTCGATTCCTACACGGCCCACCAGTTAAATCAATGGCTTGTGTCTCGTCGGCAAGCTCAAGCTCGTCCAGTGCTACCGTTCTGCTACCACCTGGGCGGAAGACCAGCGCCCCAAGCCGATCGGCGACCTCGTCCCCGCCCCCTGGCATGAGATGCGCGTAGACGTCCATGGTGACGTTGATGGACGAATGCCCCATGAGCGCCTGGATCCGCTTCGGGTGCTCGCCATTGGCGATCAGCAAGCTCGCGTAGGTGTGGCGGAGATCCTGAAACCGGATCTTGCGTAGGCCCGCACGCCGTAGCGCCGGATAGAAACCGCGGTTCAGCAAATTGCCGTAGTTCTCGGGGTTGCCCGCGCCGTTCGGGAAGACCAGATCGTGCGTCCCGAGCGGGCATTGGAGCCGCCAGCGTCTAAGCTCGGCCACCAGCTCGCCCGGCAGGTCCACCCGGCGCCTGGAGGCTTTGGTCTTAAGCTCCGAGAATCGCTCGGCCGTGTATTGCTGGCGCACGTAGATCTGGCGCGCCGTCCAATCGATACTGCCCCACGCGAGCCCGAGGAGCTCACCTTCCCGCAGGCCGGTCAGCACGGCGGTGAGGATGATTACGCGCCAGCGCGCATCAGCGGCCGCCAGGAGCGCTTGGATCTCGGGAGGGGCGAAGATGTTCTCCTCGACGAGGTCGTGGCTACGGCGCGAACTGGCGCCGAGCTTCGTGCCCTTGGCGGGATTGGTCTCAAGCCACTCGCGCCGGATCGCGTAGAGGAACAGGGAGCCGAGTAGAGTAAGGCACTTGTTGACGGTCCGACGCCCGACGCCCGAATCGAGGAGGTGCGCCCGGAACGATTCCACGTACGGGGCGCCGTAGATTGGGCGGCGTGCCGGTTCCGGGTCGGCCCGCCGAATGTCCCGCGCCTTCCAACCCTTAAACCACGGCAGCAGGTGCCGGTTCAGATTCCCGTGGTAGTCCTTGAAGGTCGTATCCCGAACGTCGTTGGCTTTGGCGTTCTCCAGAAAGGCTTGCGCCAGGCCCTCAAAGCTTACCTGCCCGGCGGGTCTCCGGTAGGTGCCTCGGGAGATCTCCCGCACCCGCTCGGCCAGGAGCCGTTCGGCCTCCTTGCGGTTGCCCTTGGTGGTCTCCCAATGACGGCAGCCTTGTTGGTCGCGGTAATCGAGGCACCAGTGCCCACGGCGTTTCCGGATGCAGGCCATTATCCCGTCCTCCTGGTCATCGTTTCAGCGGACCCCAGCCGCAAAGTCATCCTCGCGGATGAACCGCCAGCCCGCCAACTCGGCGGCCTCGGCGTCACGGCTATCGCCCTTGATGCGGTGGTCGTTGCCGACCATGACGTAGTCATCGAAGCCGGGCGCATACGTGCGGATCTGGGAGAGGAACTCGGCCTTTGGCATGCTCATCGGCCCGATGAAGCTGACCTCGCGCAGCACCCAGAGCTGGCCGAGGGTGTAGGTAATATGGCCCCAGTTGCCGCACAGGCCGACGACGTGGCCGGAGTCGCGAAGCGCTCGCACCGCCGACCACGGGACCGGCCCCGAAGAGAATTCGAGGGTCTCGTCTACATCGAACGAGTAGACCCGTATGGGTGCCTTGAGGTCTTCGGCCATGGGTCAATCTACGATGGTAGTTCCGCGCGTTTACGCTCGGCCAGCAGGAGCCCCTCGATGATCGCCGAGCAAGTGCGGCCAGTGCGCTCCCCCAGGCCGGCGAGCGCCGCGGCCGCCTCCGGCTTCAGCACCGCCTCGATACGCTTAGCGCCCGCGAGGCGACGACGCAGCAAGCTCCTGGCGGCCCGGGCGGTGCCGGATAGACCTCGGGCCGAGGGCTCGTCGAAGCCCACGAATTCCAGTCGGATCGCGACTGGGGTGTTGATGGGTTTCATTCTGCCTCCGCCGTCTCATTCTCACGTCGGATCCGTTCCAGTTCATTCAAATGATGCTCCCTTGGGCTTCGGGTGTTCTTACGGATCCGGTCCAAATGAAGGATCCGGTCCAAATGAAGCTCATACCTTGGGCTTCGGGTCTTGATAGGCTCTATCGGCGGCTCCGAGACTGCGGGCATACAGCTCGCCGAAGCCTTCCTTGCCTCTCGCGCGCTAAGCCCATCGAGAAGCCCATCCGCCTGTTCGATGGCGGTGGCTATGGTCTGGCCGCGCGCCACCCGAATCCGCTCCTCTACCCACGCATCTACCTCAGCCTCAATCCACCCCCTCAAGGTGCTTTCTATTATTTCCCCGTCAGCAGATGTACTTAACCCAAGAGGGATCGACTGAGGGAACAGCCCGGCTTTCATGCGGCGGTAGATCTCGGTACGTGATAGGCCGGTTCGGGCCCGGACTGCCGGGAGGCGAAGGAGTGTGTTTGGCATTTGTCTTGTGCTCTATGTTAAGGGGCTACGGAGACCTATTATTGTGGGTGGATCAAGGCTTCGGCGAAGGGCCCCGCAGGAACCTCCGGGCTCCGGGCCCGCGGGCCCCGTTGGCGGATACTGCGCGCATGGGGCCCCCTAGGGTGTTGACGGGTTCGTCGTGGCCTCCTGAGAGAGCCCGCCCCTTCGGGGGCGGGATGTTTAGCATCTGTCAAGCAGCATGAAGGTGCCCGCGGGGCTGCCCGGCCTCCTCGGGCTCGCACCAAGCGCAGCCCTGGCCGTCGCATCGTGGGCAGGTGCATCCGCCGGTCCCCGATACGTCAGGAAATGGGTCCTGCTCTGTCAGGGTCCTCGTACTTGAAGTCCCAGCGGGTGGTCCCAGGTCCTCGAGATCCTCGTGAATCTGTTCGAGCGCCTGCGTCGCCTCTTCCACCACGAAGGCGGCGGGGATGTACTCTTGGGGCAGGGCTTCTTCTACTCCTTCTAAGTCTTTTAGCTTCTCGGTGGCAAGCTTCAAGCGCTCGACCGCTGCCATGAACCGATACATCAGCGGGGTGAATCTATCGTCGCTTTCGGCTGGACGGGCGACGGTCGTGGTGCTCATGATTGCACCTCCTTCGCGGCCCGCATTTTGCGCATCAGAACATCTACGTACCGCAACGCGTGCGCGAAGTGAACCACCGTTTCCGAGTCTTGATGCTCCTCTCTGAGTCTGAGCTTCGGGTTGATGGGCTTTTCGTCGCACCAGCTCTGCACCGCCGACAACCTTTCGATTTCTCCGTATGAAACCAGCCCGGTCAAAAGCGCTTCACGACACCTCTCCAGCTCCTCGCAGGCTAGGCTCACTTCGTCGCCATCAAATACGACTTGCGCGTTATGCTTTGCCATGGCGGCACCTCCTCTACAGGATTGACGCGCATCCAATGATGGGCGCCGGGTGCCTGAAACCGCTGTGAGACGGTGCGACGTATTTTCCCCGAGGGGATCTTGTATTAGGCCACACACCCGGCAGAAACGGAGGGCACAAAAAAAACCGCAAAGTCTGACGGGAGCGGTGACCGCTCACAGGGCGTTTTCAGACGCCATAGTAGAAGCATAGCACCCCCTGAAGCCGGATGCAAGGGGGAAGGCAGCATTGGTAGATATAGGCGCGGCCTGCTCCGAGTATCAGGGCAAGGCGCCGCGTAACCTGCCCTGCAGGCGCGTGCAAGTTGATATGGGGCGTTTGTGATGTCAGGTAGGGAGGTCACTTCGCCTCTCCCCAAATGGGGGGTTACGCATAGCCGAGGACACAGCAGACAATGGGGTGTCTTCGGCAGTCGCCTTTCTCGCTCGCCAATGGGCACAGCGTCGTCTTCCCTGCATGTGGGTGAGAAGCGGTACCCTTGTATGACAGCCGTCATCCACTACGCGCCCACAAAGATGACGACGACGATCCAGTTTTACGGCCGGCTCTGCCGCCCCCCGGAGCAACGGACCACGGCGGCCGGCAAGCCCATGACGACCGGCACGATGGTGGTGGACCTGGGGCGCGACGCCGAGGCGCCCGAGTGGTTCTCGCTCGTCGCGTTCGGGACCATCGCCGAGGCCCTGGCCAAACACGCCAAGGACGACATGGTGGCGATCTCGGGCCGGCTCACGAAGTCGTCATGGAAGAGCCGGGACGGCGTGCAGCGCACGGGCTTCTCGGTGCTCGTCGATTCTATCCAGAGCGCTCGCACGGTCCGGCCGGCGAAGGCGCCGAAGGCTGGACACGAGCAGCCGGCAGAGTTACCGTGACATGAAGGCCCATATCCTAAGCCGCCTTCGCATCGGCCTCGCGCTCTTGGCCCAGCAGATACTCGACAAGCCTTTCCCCCGCGGTCTCGGGCGGATGCACCGGCACCTCGCCGGGGGCTTTGGCGAATGTGATGAGCGCCGCACCGTCACTGGTGATCCGCCCGATGTGCAGGTCGCCGTGAGCCCACGTGCTCGGGAACCGCTTGTGCAGCTCCTTACGCTTGGCTTCGAGCTCCGCGATCCGGGCCTTGTGTGCGGGCAGGTCCTCGACGGTGCCGAAGACGGCGCCGTTCTGCTGGTACGCCAGCTCGGCCGCGATCACCCAGAGCAGGAACAACTGCTCCGGATGGCCACCCAGCTCGAGGACCGCCTGGTCTTTCTGGTTCCAATACAGCCCGCCGATCCGCTCCTTCGCCGGGGGCTCAGGGAGTCGGCCGCTTGCGATTTCTCGCGTTAAGTGCCGGATGTAGGTCCCGCATCCCGAGTGCAGCCCGAAAAGCTTCTCCGCCAGGCGCTCCTTGACCGCTTCGACCTCATCATATGAGGCGTCGGCCCGCTGCAAGCACTCGGCAATGAAACACCGAAGGCTCGGCTTGCCCGGGGTCAGTACGCGCAGCTCCCGCTCGATTTCAAGCGCCACACTAACGGCCGCATCGAATTGTCTGGTCATGGCTTAGCTCCTCGCGTAGGCGGCTTTCAGATCCGGATCGGCGGCTAAAACCTGGTTCACCGCCGATTGGTAATCCAAGTGCGTGACCAAACCCATGAGCGCCACGGTGCGCAGATGAACGGTCTCACCCGGCGTCTTGCCTTGCGCCAGCGGCACCGGCGCTGGTAAAGGGACCGCGGGCTTGGTGGTCACTCGCGCCGCCGGTTGCGCGTAGGCTTCGGCCAGTTGCTTGTCGGCCGCGAGAACGGCATGAAGAGCCTCTTTGTAACTGACGCCTTGGTGCTCGGACATGTGCGCCTCGGCTCGCCTATTGACCTCGGCGCCGGTATTGGTGAACTTCGATATAGTCGTCATAGTCGTTCCTCTTTCAGTTTAGTGGATGGCCCGGAGCGCCGCCTCCAGCAAAGTATCCCGCAGCCTGAAATCGCCCTCGTGGCACTCCGAGACGATGGTTTCGAGCACCTCGGCAGCTTCCTCTGGGCTCTGGCCATGCCTCAGGCATGCGGCGCGAATTATCTCTAAATCGGCGGGCGGTTAAAGTGGTGTCGTCTGGCATCGGGCGGCCTCTCGTTCAATGCGCTCGATCCGCAACAATATCCGGCCACGTCGCGACCGCTGCAAAATCTCGGCTCGGCGCCGCCGCGCTTCATCGAGCGGCATTTTGTCCCGCGGCCACCAACTCCAGGATCAACAGCCGTTTCTTAGTGCTCGTCATTGGAACTGCCCCCTCAGCGTCCGGTGCTCCTCCATGTCGGGGCGCCCGAACGATATTGTGCCCTGAGCAAAGCCATCCGGTGATATCGGGATAACGGAAACGCACAGGCTCACGGCCCCCGACGCAGCATTGGCGAGATCGTCATGATCGCTGGGCAGGTGGTCGATCTTCGTGCCTCGCGCGACGAGCCCTAGCTAGCAGTTGCTCGGTGAGCCTCGAAACATCCAGCAACTCTACTTCGCCCGCGTTGATCCGGGGTTCGAGCGCTTCGTAGATCTGCGACTTTGTAAGCACCGATAGCCGGTAGCTCACGCCGTGCTCGAAGAAGTCTTGCACGAACGTCTCGCCTGCGTACCGATCGCCGGTCACCGCCGAGATGCCGTACTCCTTCAGGGTGCCGGCGAACTTCCGCACCGCATCCCGCGGGTTGAAAGGCGGCTTGCCGGTTTGGGTCGCTACAAGGTCCCGCACAGCACGGTTGCGTGCCGCATCGAAATGCGCGATCCCAAGCGCCGCGTCGTCCGAGCTCCCTCCGCTCATGTCCACGAACGCCGAATACTCGATGCCCTCGACGGGGCGCAGCACCTTGCGGCCCTCGACCACGCCGTCCATGACGCGCCCCGCATCGAGAAACGCGCCATCGGGCATGCCGGGGAGGTTCAGGTGCAGCCGCCGGAACTTGTGGGATGGCAGGCGCCGGCGTTGCTGCGCGAGGTAGGTGGGGTTTCCCCACGAGTTGCTCGGGCTGTTGTAGATGCTCGCGTAACTCGTGATCCAGGTCAGCGCATCGAGCCTCGTGGGGTCCGGCGCCAAGGCCTCGAAGATGTCCCAGTTGCGGTAGCCGTGGATCTCGTCGAAGCCAACAAAGAGGTATGTCTTGCCATGAGCGCCGATCGCGTCCTGGGCCGGCAAGATCTTCAGCGTGCCCTTGGCGTCTACCCGCTCGATCTCCTTCTGCTTCACGATGACATCGCGATCGAGCAGCGGATTCATGGCGATGACCTTCTTGAAGAGCTTGAGGTCATCACCAGCCTGCCCCTCGTCGTTCGCCAGAAGAAAAGCAGTCGTTGCCGTGTGGGGATTCCCAGGCTAGGAAGCGGTAGAGCGCGGCGAGGATGAGGTCCGCCGATTTCCAGTTCTTCTTACCGCGCCCGATGAGCACGAGGTTGTAGTGCGGCGCGCCGCCCTCGCCGAAGGCGTACAAGGTATCCGTGAAGATGCGTTGGCGGTAGGGCTTGCTCACGTCCATGAGAGGGCGTTCGTCGATCCAGCGAAGGTGTCCGAAGAATGCGAGCGGGGAGATCGTCACGCTGATAATCCCCCCCATCGCCTGCCAGATGCGCCATACGCCTGTACAACGGCCATGACGCTGGCGTTTTGGCGTCCCGGGACGCCCTTTGCCTACCGTTGAACATGAACACCAAACCGAACATGTCCTTATCGACTATTGAGGAAGCAGTTGAGGAAGCGGCGCCCAAAGAGTCGACGTATGACGCCTTGAGGACAGTATCGGCCGTGGCTGCGGCAGTGTGGGCTGTGCTGTGGGTTGCATGCGTACTCTCCTTGCTTTGGTCGATGCTCGGCCGTGGCTAGCTAGACCCCTTGGGACGAGACGCCGGTCATGGGCGCGGTTTTAGAACGCCGGATCGCATCATCGAACGTTTCCTCCGCATGCTGTTCATCGCGTGATCGGACCTTGGGCCTCTGCCGCCCGATCTGGGCCATGGGCACTACCTCCCACGCCGACAAGTTCAGCCCAGACTTGGCTTGCCCGTCGCGGCTGGTCCAGGACCCTAGGGTGAGCCGACCTTCGCAATACACGAGCGCCCCTTTGATGAGCCGCGGGGTCAATGGGGTTACGGTATTGCCGAACAACGCCACTCGCACTCAACTCGCCGGGGTCTCGTCCCCTGCCTTGGTATCCACCGCCACGGGGAAGGATGCCCAGGGGGCGCCGTCGCGGGCGTTTCGGACCTCGGCGTCCTTGCCGAGGCGCCCTGTGAAACAGGCGGTAATGCCGATCATGCCCCGCTCGAAAGGAGGTTTTTCCAAGTCCCTATCATTGGGCTCCTCCCGCCAACCGTAAGTATTCGGCTCGCGTAATCTCATCGGCTTCGCACTCTCGGAGCACGACGAACACATCGGGCGGCGCCATGCCCCACTGCCGCGTCAAATAGCCCGCTATGCGGGGCTGCCAGGCGCCGTCCTCGGTTTCTTCCGGCCTGCCCCGCTGGCCTGAAAGGGGTAGGCCGTGCTCCTCCGCTAGCGCCTCCATGGTGCTGTGCTCGGGGGGCTGCATTCCCTCGCAGTCCGCCAGGATGAAGCCGAACTCGCGCAGCGTCCGAAGCAACTTCAGCAAGCGTTCATCCGGGTGCGGGTCGCCCCCCGCGTCAACGATCTGCAGGCGGTACTCGTGTGGGTCCTTCATAAGCCCTCCCTCCACGAATGGCTCGCCCTCATATTGGTAGCGCGGCGGTAGCACGCCTCAAATAGCCTAATTAATTCAGCGGCTTGAGAACGACGCAAGGATTGGTTATCCGTTAGTCGGATCATGCCTTGCCCTTCGTTAGTTAGCACGTCGTGGAGCCGAACATCGCGACACTGACGCTTGAGGCCGAGCGCCTTGTAAATCGCGAGCAGGGCGCCGGTCAGTTGTGTGTGCGGCTGTATGTCTATTCCGCCGCCCTCGGCGATCCGCGTTTCCTCGTGCTCGATGCAGAGCTCCAACCAAACAGCCCGCCGACATAGGGAGCGCTGCGCGTGCGACAAGCCGTCATCCCCGCCAAGGTCAATCACCAGGGCTTGCAAACGATCGCGCACCTCGCGGCCGAGCCGGGTCCGGCCGTCCATCACCGCCGCGAAGTCTTGGCCGTACCGTGCCGCACGAGCTTATTCCTCAGGCCGGGTTTGCTAGTGGAGTGTCCCTTAAATAACTTGACAGATTCTCTGGCAATTGCTATGCTTACGGTCATGCCGAACACGAGGCTGTCGATCGAGTTGAAACGGCTGAATGGACGCAGCTCGAAAAGTGGGAGT
>JALZID010000392.1 GCA_030860485.1 Pseudomonadota bacterium
ACTCCCACTTTTCGAGCTGCGTCCGTTCAGCCGTTTCAACTCGATCGACAGCCTCGTGTTCGGCATGACCGTAAGCATAGCAATTGCCAGAGAATCTGTCAAGTTATTTAAGGGACACTCCACTAGCCCCTACCCGAGTATGAGTTCGATCAGCGGGAGAGCTGGTAGGCACCATTCCACTCCGAACCTTCCTGCCGGCCAACGTCACTGCTCTTTTGATGTATTGGTACCTCCATGGTAGAAATTGAAGAGGTTTCTCACACTGTCGAGGAAACCCGATGTTACAAGCAGAGTGAAATGAAGCTGCCGAACGCGAATCTGGCCATTATCGAGGAGGGTAAAGTGATCGACTACCTGCTCAACCAGAAGCATCGCTTCCGCGCGAGCAAGGCGCGGTTTTTTGCACGGTTCGGTTTCCCGCCCGAGAAGAGGGAGGATTCGGCCGCTGCACTGCGCAAGCACGGCCGGCAGAATAAAGTCACCAAGGTACGCGAAACTGGTCTTGGCTCGCGTTACGAAGTGGAGGGCGAGTTGACGACCCCGGATGGCCGACGTTCGCGAGTGCGAACGGTCTGGCAGGTGGACGATGGCGAGATTGCACCGCGTCTCATCACCGCGTATCCTCTGGAGGAAGTATGATTAAGGAGCACGATTGCGTTATACTGACTCAGGACGTGCCGGACGACGGGTTGGAGGCCGGCAACGTGAGCACGGTAGTTCACATTCACCACGATAGCGCGGCCTATGAAGTTGAATTCGTTACGGTTACCGGCCAGACTATAGCCGTGGCAACGGTGCTGCCAAACCAGTTGCGTCCCATAGGCCAGCGCGACATTCCCCACGCACGCGAGCTGGCTGTCAGATAACCAATAGTTACCGATGCCGAGAAGTTGCTTTGGCTACGACATAATCTGCTTGGCAGGTTGGTTTTCGCTTGCCGATGCCGTGCTTCACGCGAAAAGCACTCCTCCGCAATGACGAGAGGGGCTTGTTCAGCAACCTAGTAATGCGCGTGCGGGCTGGCCAGGCAGATGCCGCCTACTCGCTCGCGGAACAGCAGCTCGCCAGATGATTTCGCTTCGATGGTTGGGAGACGCTGGAGAGAAACGGCGCGTAGCGCTGGCAGCGGTCTTCGTGAGCTGATCGCGTACTCGACGGCATGGGGGCGAAGGCTTGACCGATGTGCTCAAACAGGTTGTCGGCCCTCATGGAGGGGACCGCGCAGCGCGGGGGGCGACTCGAAGCAAGCTGCTTCACTCAGGGTATCCAGCAACGCCGCGGGCTCTCTGAGGTGGCCTTCCGGCTTTGATCGCCGAGATCGCGGCGCGACCCGCGATCTCAACTACCGTGTGAACGTCTCGGCGGACCGGCATCCGCGTCTATAATCGCGACGGTATGACGACCGCCACCGATCCCTATGACCTCTACCCCGGACTGGACTTGCTGCAAGGCCAAAAACGAAACAATACCCCGCATGCGTTCTACCTGCGGGTGGAGCTCGGGCGGACGCAGTTCGCCTGGCAGCTCGGCAAGCGTTATGTGCAAGACGAGCCGCTCAAATGGGGCTGTGCCGCGCGTTGCGCGGTGGGTCAGGACACCGCGAGCCCGCAGGCCTACAAACCCCAGGGCACGACCTTGAAGACCGGCAAGCGCAGGCGGGAGGTGCCGTGATCTACGAGGCCGTGATCATTACCCGCAACGGCGATGGGTCCCTGCACATCGTCCCCATGGGTTACCGCGAGTCGGGCGAGGACGTGGTGCTCGCCCCGTTTCGCCCCTCGACGACCTTGGACAACCTGGCGCGCAGCCGCCAGGCCGTCATCAATCTGACCGACAACGTCGCGATCATCGCCGGGTGTCTGACCGGCCGTTTCGAGTGGCCGACCGTGCCGGCCGCCGTCGTGGATGCGGCGCGTCTCGCGGATACGCTCGCCCATCTCGAGGTCGAGGTGCGGCACGAGGAACCGGATGAAGAACGGCCGAGGTTCGTCTGCGCCGTGCGTCACCGGCAGCAGCACCGGCCGTTCCGGGGTTTCAATCGCGCCCAGGCGGCGGTGGTCGAAGCGGCCATCCTGGTGAGCCGTCTACATCTTCTGCCGGCCGAGAAGGTGGATCGAGAGATCGCATACCTCCAGACGGCGGTGGACAAGACCGCCGGTGAGCGCGAGCGCGAGGCCTGGGGATGGTTGATGGCGCGCATCACGATGCATCGTGAGCCGGCGGCGTGGGAAGCCCGAGACAAGTGATATATAAATGGGCAAGTTTCAGCGTTAGTTGAACACTTGTTTGACATCGACGTGACAAAGTTTCAGCGTTAATTGAACGCTCATGGCTTCCCCTGAAATGGTTTGTTGGGACGAAGGTAAGGTACCTCGCGAAGCAATGGCTGGAGATGGGGGTCGCGGCGGCGCATGGCGTAGAAGCGGATGCGCTGATGGGTGAAGTCCACCTCGCAGCGCACCAGGCGATGAACCCAGTGTTCAGCG
>JALZID010000393.1 GCA_030860485.1 Pseudomonadota bacterium
GCGGCCTGACCGGACCAACTCGACCATCTGTCGCCGGAACTCCGGCGGATATGCACTTCTTCGTTTCGACATCGTGGACTCCTCTTTCCCAAAAGATGAAGTGTCCACGAAACGGGGTCAACTCCACATTTCTTGATTACTTACCAGATCATGCAGACCGTCGGTGCAGAGCAGAAACACATCCTCGGGCATCACGGCTTCCTCGTACACATCCACGTCCACGGTCGCATGGATGCCGATGGCGCGGGTCACCAGGTTCTTGGGCGCGCTCTTCTGCGCCTCCTCCGGCGTGCACACCCCTAGTTCGATCAGTTCCTGGACCAGCGAGTGGTCGGTGGTGATCTGCTCGATGGATGCACCCCGGACACGGTACAGCCTCGAGTCGCCGACATGCCCCACGGCGATCCGATCCCCGATGAACCACGCGGCGATCACGGTCGTGGCCATGCCCTCGCAGTCGGCCTCCCGCCGGCCGGTCTGGAATACCGCCGTGTTGGCACTGTCGATGGCGTCGAGCAGGACCCTCGACGCCGGTGACATCCCGATCGACTCGGACGGAATGTGCCCGGTCTCCTGATGCTGGAACAGGCGCACATGGCGCACGATGGTCTGCACCGCCAAGGCGCTCGCGACCTCGCCGGACCGGTAGCCTCCCATGCCGTCGGCCATCACCACCAGCCCGAGGCTCGGGTCACTGGCCGCGTGGTCTTCGTTATGCGCTCGCTTGAGCCCGGGATCGGACAGGCAGGCGACTTCGAGGGTCGCGCAGGTCCTCATGACGTCAACGGGCGGCGTGCCAGACCCCGTTCACCACCGGGCGAGCTTCGCGGTAGTTCTCCGGTCGGGCGGTGCCGCACCGGCCACCGTCATGACGGGTCATGTCTACGCTGTTGTTCGCGGATGACCGGCTCCCCGGGCCGGCGGACCGGTATCGGCGCCCCGGCACACGGAGCTACGCGCCCTCGGCCTGGGCACTTCCACCGCAGGGAACGGAGCCAAGGTCGACTCGAGGTCGAGCGCCGTGTGGATCCCCAAGAAAATACAAAGGGCGCGGCACGCGGTAGGAGGATGCCGTCCGAACGCTGGTTCAGCGCTCAAGGTACTCCAGCTTGTCCTTGACGTCCTTCCACTCGTCCGCATCGGCGGGTGGCGGCTTGCGTTCGTTCAGGACCGGCCAGAGCTTCGCCAGCTCGGCGTTCAGATCCAGGTAATGGCGCTGGCCTTCGCTCAGATCGTCCTCGGATAGGATCGCGTCGACCGGACATTCCGGCTCGCACAGGGTGCAGTCGATGCACTCATCGGGGTCGATCACCAGCATATTGGGCCCCTCGTGGAAGCAGTCGACGGGGCATACCTCCACGCAGTCGGTGTATTTGCATTTGATGCACGATTCTTTCACTACGAAGGTCATGGGTCGGATCCGTTAGCGCTATAAGTCATTATAGACCGCTGCGACTAACGCGGGCGAGCGCGGCCGGGACCGACCTCAGTCGACCAAAGCGCGCAGGCGATAGAGCGCCTCGAGGGCCTGTTTGGGCGTCAACCCGTCCGGGTCGAGTGACTGCAAGGCCGCGAGCGCCCGCGGCACGGGACGTTCGGGAAACAGGTCGAGCTGTGCGTGATCGTGGCGGGGGGTTGGTGGAGCGCCGCGTTCGAGCTCGGCGAGACGTTCCCCGGCCCGCAGGATCACGACTGCCGGGACCCCGGCGCGTCGGGCGACCTGCAAGCCGTAACTGCGGCTGGCGGGACCGTCCTTGACCGCGTGCATGAACACCAGGTCATCCCCCACCTCGAGGGCATCGAGATGTATGTTCTGCACCCCCTCGACCGCCTTAGGGAGCCCGGTCATCTCGAAGAAGTGGGTGGCGAAGAGCGTGAAGGCGTGTGTCTCCCGTGCCAGGTGCTCGGCACTCGCCCAGGCCAGCGACAGGCCGTCGAAGGTGCTGGTCCCGCGCCCCACTTCGTCGATGAGGACCAGACTCTCGGCCGTGGCGTTACGCAGGATGTAGGCGGTCTCGATCATCTCAACCATGAAGGTCGAGCGCCCGGCCGCGAGGTCGTCGGCGGCGCCGATGCGGGTGAAGACCCGATCGATAGGGCCTAGCACCACGCGCCGCGCCGGCACGAAGCTGCCGCTGTAGGCGAGCAGCACGATGAGCGCCGTCTGGCGCATATAGGTCGATTTGCCGCCCATATTGGGCCCGGTGATGATGAGCATGCGTCGCGCGTCGTCGAGGCGGAGATCGTTCGGCACGAAGGCCGTCTCCTGGACCCGCTCCACCACGGGATGCCGGCCGCCCTCGATGCTGATCCCCGGTGCCTCGACCAACTCCGGCCGGCACAGGGCCAGGGTCTCGGCGCGCTCCGCGAAGGCGCAAAGCACATCCAGCTCAGCCAGGGCAGCGGCGCTCGCCTGCAAGGCCGGCAATTCGCCCAGGACCTCATCGATGAACCCCTCGTAGAGCACGCGCTCGCGCGCCAGGGCCCGCGCGCCGGAGCGGAGGATGCGGTCCTCCAGGGCGGAGAGCTCGTCGGTGACATAGCGCTCGGTGCCCTTGAGGGTCTGGCGGCGCCGATAGTCGGCGGGCACCCGCGCGTCATGGCTGCGGCCGAGCTCGAGGTAATAGCCGTGGACGCGGTGGTGCCCGATCTTGAGGCTCGCCACCCCGGTGCGCTGCCGCTCCCGGGCCTCGATCTCTGCGAGCACCTGCCCGGCATCCTCGGACAGGCGCCGGAGGGCGTCCAGATCGGCATCGAAGTTCGCTGCGATGACTCCGCCCTCGCGTAAGAGCGGCGGCGGGTGCTCGACCAAGCCGGCGGCGAGGCGGGCGTAGAGAAGCGGGAAGCACCCGATCGCGTCGCGCAAATCGTGCAAGCGCGGGCTGTCCACCCCCTCGAAACGGGCGTGCAGCTCCGGTAGCGCGCCGAGCGACGTCCGAAGCTGCGCGAGGTCGCGCGGCCGGGCGGTGCGTAGCGCAATGCGCGCCAGCGCCCGTTCCAGATCGCCGATGGGCCGCAGGCACTCGCGTATCCCCTCATAGTGGCGCCGCGCGAGCAGGGCCCCGACCGCGTGATGGCGCAGGCCCAGGTGATGCCGATCCCGGATCGGCCGCTGCATCCAGCGCCGCAACCATCGGCCGCCCATCGCGGTGACCGCCGTGTCCATGAGCCCGATGAGGGAATGGTCGCGCGCCCCGCTCAAGGCCGTGTCGATCTCCAGGTTGCGACGGCTCGCCGCATCGAGCAGCACGCTGTCCTTCTGGCGCTGGACCTCGAGGCCTTGCACGTGCCGGAGCGCCGTGCGCTGGGTCTCGGCGGCATACTGGAACAGGCACCCGGCGGCAGCGAGCCCGGCGGGCAGGTCCCCGCATCCGAAGGCCGAGAGATCGGCGACCCCGAAATGACCCGCCAGGGTACGGCCGGCGCGCTCCGCGTCGAAATGCCAGGGTGGACGGCGACTGAGCCCTCGGACGGCAGAGAGCTCGCGGAGCAGCGTAGCGTCCTCGCTCACCAGTATCTCGGCCGGCCGCAGCCGGCCGATCTCCGCCCAGAGACCTTCACCGCCGGCCACCTCCGACAGACCGAAGCGCCCGCTTCCCAGGTCGAGGACCGCGATCCCGATCGTTTCACCACGCTGGTGCACGGCCATGAGCAGGCTCTCCCGGCGCTCTTCGAGCAACGCCTCCTCGGTGACCGTGCCCGGGGTTACGATGCGGGCGATCTCGCGCTCCACAGGCCCCTTGGCGATCCCGGTGTCGCCCACCTGCTCGCAGATCACGACCGGCTCGCCAAGCTTCACGAGCCGGGCGAGATACCCCTCGATGGCGTGTGCCGGGACCCCGGCCATGGGGATGGGCTGGCCCGCCGAGGTGCCGCGCGTGGTAAGCGCGATGTCGAGGAGGCGAGCGGCCTTCCGGGCATCGTCGAAGAAAAGCTCGTAGAAATCGCCCATGCGGTAGAAGAGCAGCAGCTCCGGGTATTGGGCCTTGAACCCGAGATACTGTTTCATCACCGGCGTGTGCTCGGCCTGGCTCATGAGCGGGAGTGTATCCGATAGGCGGCGGCGCCGAGGAGCCGAGCGGACCGGCTAGCCTGTGACTCCTCGACTGCACGCGGCGCGCAGTGCCGAACCCCGGCCGATCATTGGGCAGAGTGATGTAGGGTGGCATCGATAGGCGGAAGGCATCGTCGAGCGGGTCCAGGCGCTCGCCGGTCGCACCGTCACGCCTGTGCACGATCTGCGGTAGGCCTGCAGAAAGCGATACGTTCGCCGCGCCGGAGTCTGCATTCGACCGACGGGTGAGCCGGTAGGCGCGCTCCCACTCCGCACCGTCCAACCGATCAGGGCTTTTAGCGGCGCCGGTGGACTCGCGTCCGGCTACCGGATGCTCGCACCTGCGTCGCACAGCAGCTCCACCCAGTGGGTCATGTCGTCCGAGTTGAGCACGGTGTAGCAGCCTGTCATCCTTGAATCGGTGGTCGTAGGACGTCAGGCTGGCCAAATTGAAAAGCCGAGACAGAAACTCGGGCTCTTCCGTTCGCCCGCTCCAGTTGATTCCCAACGGCAATCGCGTCGCCAATGTCTCGCCGGGTGATCTGAGAAATCTTCACCGAAGTTCGGAACCATACGTCGGATGCGGTATAATGTTCCGCTTGACCGGGTGGCGACAGCGACGCGAAAGGACGCTGTTGACGATCCGCGTCGAAGTGGGGTTAGGCCCCAACTCGAATCGCGAGTAACTCACACAGTGCCACCCTGACCCAGTCGCGGATCCGAAGAATCTCATCCCGATCCGTTGGAGTATGGGTCGAGACGCTGGACCGAGAGTAAACCGATCTCACGACGTCCCCACAATTTCGTCCACAGCTTGAGTCGCAGCCTCGGAAGATTGCATCGCCGTTCTCGCCATCCCTCGCTTTCGCAGAATGAAACGAACCTTCTGTTTCATGGTTGGCGCCGAAGCGTGCTTCTCCAGCTTGAAACCCGGCTCGGCCACGACGTCCGCGTCAGGTGCCAGGTGATCGAGCGTTTCGCGCAGGCTCTCTCGCAGATCAGTAGCGGGGCCGCGCCAGGATAGGCGGTTCTTGAACTGGAGATCTGCTATGGCCTGCTCGTCTGATCTAGCGGCAGAAGGCAGTAGTTCGGCGAGCGTATCAAGGACCAGGCGGTCGATAGGTTCAAGCTCCACTCCAGCGGCTCGGCCACCGGCTTTCAAGGCGACTTTTTCCACCGCCAAGAGCTCGCGGTGCAGTGTCTTGACCTGCGAACGATAGGTCTGAACCATACTGTTCTTCTGTGCAACTTCCAGCAAGCGCTGCATGTTGGTATCGAGGTCAGAGAGTGGCTGGGCGGCTAGCCCGCCGAGGACTAGCTGCTCTCGAGTCTCCCGGAAGTAAGCATCGACGATGTCTCGAGCCTCGTGTCTAATGGCCTTTTGGAATATTTGCTTCGCCTTCACCTCACGTACTGATTTATCAAATCGTTGAAGGCGTTCCGTGAGCCCTCACACCGCAGCGAGCATCGTTGGCGCCTACTTCTTTGTTTTAGGCAGATTGTGAACGACGAGATTGTGACCGACTGGGTTCAACCTGTACTTACCATGGCCTGCTGAATCGAAATAGCCTGAGGCCCGCGCATCTACCAAGACCTGAGGCATGCGCTTTGGCAACCGATAGCCACCTTGTTTAAAGTATTTTTCTAGGTCGCTCGAAGAGACATCTTTCTTTAGCTCCCCAGGAGGTGCTAGTGACTCAAGGTAGTAGGCGACAACGCAGGCCATCTCAAGAGCTGTCGTCGGCTGCTTCTGTTGCTTTAATGTTCGGATGTCGGTGATCGGCTGAGACGGCTGCGCCGGAATGAGACTGACTTCGTCGTCAGGAGCGGAGAGGCTGAGGTGAGTACTGACGAGGAACCGGTTACCCCTAAGACAGGTACTGCGAGACCAAGGTGCTCACAAGCCGGCGAACAGCCGTCGCCCTCGCAGAGTCGTCGAGTGCTTCCAGCGCCGACACTATCTCGTCGATCGCACTGCCCAAGGTCTTCTTTCCGCTCGCGCCCGCGCACTCACTCCGCTGGGTTATTTTTCCTCAATCATTCTGCTGGGGCCGCCGCGGCCCAGGCGACGAAGAGGAAGCTGCCGATGCGGCTACCAAGTTCTTTAATTCGGAGCAGATCAGCCCGGAGGTGCCCCCTGGAGCGAGTTCGGCGAGTGAGTGATCTCGATCGCATCTATTCGTCCGTCAGTTCTGCGAACACTCGGCATCCGGGGCTGTGCAGCTCGGGCAGGGCGCCGAGCGACGTCCGAAGCTGCGCGAGGTCGCGCGGTCGGGCGGTGCGTAACGCAATGCGCGCCAGCACCCGCTCCAGATCGCCGATAGGCCGCAGGCACTCGCGTATCCCCTCATAGTGGCGCCGCGCGAACGGGCCCCGACCGCGTGATGGCGGAGGCCCAGGTGATGCCGATGCCGGATCGGCCGCTGCACCCAGCGCCGCAACCATCGGCCGCCCATGGCGGTGACCGCCGTGTCCATGAGCCCGATGAGGGAATGGTCGCGCGCCCCGCTCAAGGCCGTGTCGATCTCCAGGTTGCGACGGCTCGCCGCATCGAGCAGCACGCTGTCCTTCTGGCGCTCGATCTCGAGGCCTTGCACGTGCCGGAGCGCCGTGCGCTGGGTCTCGGCGGCATACTGGAACAGACACTCAGCGGCGCCCGAGCGCGGCAGGCAGGCCCTCGCATCCGAAGGCCGAGAGATCGGCGACCCCGAAATGACCCGCCAGGGTACGGCCGGCGCGCTCCGCGTCGAAATGCCAGGGTGGGCGGCGACTGAGCCCTCGGACGGCGGAGAGCTCGCGGAGCAGCGTAGCGTCCTCGCTCACCAGTATCTCGGCCGGCCGCAGCCGGCCGATCTCCGCCGCCAGACCTTCACCGCCGGCCACCTCCGACATACCCAAGCGCCCGCTTCCGAGGTCCAGCACCGCGATCCCGATCGTTTTACCACGCTGGTGCACGGCCATGAGCAGGCTCTCCCGGCGCTCTTCGAGCAGCGCCTCCTCGGTGACCGTGCCCGGGGTCACGATGCGGGCGATCTCGCGTTCCACAGGCCCCTGGGCGAGATACGCCTCGATGGCATGCGCCGGCACCCCGGCCATGGGGATGGGCTGGCCCGCCGAGGTGCCGCGCGTGCTAAGCGCGATGTCGAGGAGGCGCGCGGCCTTCCGGGCATCGTCGAAGAACAGCTCGTAGAAATCGCCCATTCGGTAGAAGAGCAGCAGCTCCGGGTATTGGGCCTTGAACCCGAGATACTGTTTCATCACCGGCGTGTGCTCGGCCTGGCTCACGACTCAAAGACGCGCTCGGCGATCTCAGCGTCGGCAACCCCTTCGCACCGTTTTTCGCCGCCCTGCACGCCGTCAGCAAGGAGGGCGATCCCTTGGCCTCGGTGATGCCGTGGTTCGGGCAGGTCGTCGTCTTCTTCTGGGCAACCATCGCCGATCCATTTCTGGATGAAGGCGACGTTCTCAGGCGAAAACCGGATCGAACCCAGCCGGCATTCGACTCAGTGTGGCGCCGAGCGGCGGATCCTCCAAATCCGCGCCGAAGGGCGGTTCTCCTTTGAGAGCCTTGACGCGGTTGGAACCGGCGCCATCGCCGATGGCCAGCAGTTGCCGATTGCGGACAATCAAGGCGACAAGCTCATCGCGAGTCTTGCCTCGCCAAAAAGCTCCATGGACGTCGATTTGCGCGGTCTGAGCGCCGATAGACTCGTCGAGGATTTGCTGCACACGTTCGTACCGGGGTCATGAGTACGTTCCTGTTGGATAATTAAATGAGCAACTCACATTCTGCGAGCCTCTGTTAGAGGCTGGCCAAACCACACGTCGGTCACGGACGTGCCTGGGTCGTCCCCCATCCGCACGGTGCCTGCGTCGTGGAAGGTGGTCCCAACTCCCTGCTGTCGTTTCCAGGGGCGGGAAGAGGGCGTTTGGGCTGGCCCGGGCGAGATTCTGGTTGGCTGTCGGGACCGTGGGGTTACGCAAAGGCGAGCATCCCGTGGCCGCGGACGCGAGTCCGCCGGTGCCGGCCAAGTCACCTTGACTCGCAAGAAGGTTCGGAGTGGGCGGGATGAGCACGGCCAGCCGGTCGAGCAGCTCCAGGGGCGTGAGCGCGAGGGTGGTTTGCCCGAAGGGCCCCGGTTCGGGGAGTCGGCGGGGTCTCGGCCTGAGGACTAGAGTCCGTGCGGATGGCGGAAAAGGCGATCCCGCCTCGGAGATATCCGATCCTCAGATGCGCTCCAACCCAGTCCAGCGCCCGAAGCACAAAGCCCCAGCCGACCGGAAGGTCGCCCTGGGGAATGAACCGCCAGTGCTCGAAGCGCTGGAGCGCCAATTCCGCACCGCCGATCAGCGTCTCCATCTCGCGGGCGGTCAGGAACCGATCGGTCGACAGGTGACGAGTGTCGAGCCGGAGCCATGGCGCCAGATGCCGGTACCAGCAGTAGCCACCGTTGGGAGTCAGACAGATGAAGACGCCTCCAATCCGGAGCACCCGGTGCACCTGGCTCAAGGCTCGGGGCTTGTCGAGCATGTGCTCCAACGCCCCTACGCACAGCACGACGTCGATCGAACGGTCCTCGACCGTGGCCAACTCCTCCGCCGCGTCGACGCGGAGCGAGATCCGGGCCCCCCACGGTGAGATCTCGACGTGCCGGCAGGCAACGCGCACCATTTCGGGAGACACATCGATCCCGTGCGCCTGTCCGAACCTTCCCGCGAGCGGAAGCAGGTGGATGGCTGTCCCGCAACCGATCTCGAGCAACGTGCCCATCCGCGCCGTCGCCAGGAAGCGGCGGATGATCGAGAGACGGTAGGCGAGCAGGCGTTCGGCGGGGCCGTGGGCGTCAAGATATTCGGGAGCGAGGCGGTCGAAATGCTCGACCAGGTCACGAGAGTCGCGTATGAAGCGGGTCGTGAGCCTGGCCATCGGGCGCATCTTGCCCGAGCCGCTCGAGCCCGTCCATGCCGGGCTCGACCGTCCCTGGTGTACAAGCCCCGTCGTAAGCGATATCAGTGGTCATTAGGCGGCATGTCAGAACCAGAGGGTGTACAATGGCAGAGGAGCAAATCGGCCCCTCTTAAATTTGGAGAGATTAAGTGTTGAGCCCCCGGTACAGGTCTGTGACCGTGAGCGGCGATGGATGACGACAGCATTTGAGATCCTCAGCGAGATTAGAGATGTTGAGACGATCGCAGCGGGCCGGGGTGTTGTACATCCGACTATCTGGACCGCACTCACGGCAGGGGCCGTTAAGGGGAAAGTGAAAGGCATCGCAACTTGCGGACGGTACGATCTGCGAAGCCGAAATCCACTGGTTTGAAGCGCACGGCATAGGTCGTAAGGATTTCAAAATCAAGAGGGTGATGCGATGAGTGATTTTGTGATCTGCATCGATAATGACAGCAATCCGGCAAGCCTGATCCCAGGCAGAGTCTACCGCACACTGCCGGACGCAGAGGCAGAGGCGCACAATATGCTCCGTATCATTGATGAGGACAAGTCAGAGCCCGATGGCTATCTCTACGCCAACGGCAATGTTTGCACCGATCGATCTGCCGGAAGTGGCAAAACGGGTGCTGATGGCAGCAGGCGACTGAATCCGAACGATGCCTTTTGCGTAAAGAAGCCGCCTAACAAAGGCATGGAGCTGGACTAGCAAACAGGGCGTGCCCGGGATCGGTCATGCTTTGGGGGGTAAGTCTCAACCCCCGAGTCTCAGCTTCGCTGAACAGGTGGTGTAAGGTAGTTGCTTTTTGGGACGTGAGTCATGGGTAAAAATGTTCGATTGAAGAGCGGCCCTGCTAGACGCCTGGTCACGATCACCGCATGAGACCCGATCTCCCCATCGTGAACGCAGCTTGTCGAATGGAGCCCCCGGCAATATGAGGACCCGACCGCTGGCGCAGCTCACCACTGTTGTCACGTGTTTCGCATTTCGGGAGGAGTACTTCCCAGAGTTGAGTGGGATGATCGCCACCATCAAAGAGTGCCATGCCGAGTGGCCAATCGTGATCGGCCGGGGGACGCCGCGGGACGACGGAGTGGTAACGTTCGCTGTCGAGACCCCGGACGGACCGGAAGAGTGGACCCTTCCCGTCCCATTTCACTTGTGTGGCGGCGAGGACGATTGGCGTCGAATCACCCGCATGAAGGCGTGGTGGCTGCATGAGGTATGGCGCCGGTTTGGAGGACCTCCCCGCCCTGCACGTCACCGGATCGTTTGGATCGATGCCGATGCCAGATGTAAGGCCCCTTTGGCATTCGAGGTCGATCCTGAGAGGGAGATCATCGCCGGGCCTTGGTGGCGACACCCCACCGATAGCGCTTTGGACGGCATCACGACCGGCCTGCTGTTGTTGCAAGGATCTGAGCACGGGCCGGTGGCCGGAGCCCTGGAGCGCTGGAGCGACGCCTGTCTGGAGCAGATCCAGGACCTCGGTCCACCAACGGTCCCCTGGCCTGAAGGCGATCAGGAGGTGTTGACCAAGGTGTTGGCGCGGTGTCGGGAAATGGATGCGACCTTGCAGCTCCTGAAGCTCGACCACGATACCTACTGCGGCGTCGGTAAGGCCTCTCCCGAGGCCGTCATCGATCACTGGATGATGAGTGGAAAGATGGCACGAAGAGGCAGGAGAGACTGGCCACCTCCCGAACACCTTCGACGAGGCCCACGAAAATAGCGATCACCTTGGGGCGATCACTTCGGGCGATCACTTCGAGTCGGATCGAGCCGTGGATGGTCGGCGGGGACGTCGTGTTGGTAAAGCAACAGGGTGCGATGGATACGAGATCATGTGACCGGACGGGTGGCAGAGCGGATCCTCATTTGTCGTCCTGATCACCTGGGCGATGTCCTCTTGACGCTGCCGGCTGTGGCGGCCCTGCGTGCAGCGTTTCCCGGTGCCTACATCGGCTTGGTCCTGGACTGCTCGACTGCGGATGTCGCCAGCCGCTGCCCCGACGTCGACGAGCGGTTCGCCCTGCCCTTTCCGCCGCTGACTCACACGGATCCGGGAGCGGACTGGGCTCGCGAGGTCACGGACACCGCAAAGGACCTGAGGGGTCGTTACGATCTGGTCATCCTGTCCCGCCCGGAGGATCCGTGGTCCGCGGGGCTCGCGGCCGCCGCCGGCATACCGATCCGTGTCGGTTACGCCATACCGGGAACCGAGTGCTTCCTGACTCATGCGATCCCGCTCCGCGAGGACCTTCATGCGGCGATGCAGACGCTGCGACTGGCGCAAGAGGCCGCCAGGTGTCTCGGCGTATCCCCTGCCGGTGAGGCGGCAATGACGGAGAGCCTACGCTCACTGGCACAGGTGCGATTCGTACCGACGGCTGACGAAGAGGCCCTGGCGGAGCACGTGCTGTCGGAAGCCCTCTCTGCGGGCGCGAGACCCATCGTCTTGCAGCCGGGCTCGGGCTGGCCGCTCAAGAACTGGGCCGCGGAACGATGGGGAGGGCTCGGGACCGAGATCCGACGACGGTGGGGCGTGACTGTTCTGGTGCCGGGCGCGCCGGGAGAGTCCGCGCTGGTGGGGGCGGTCGTCGAGTCCGGCAAGGGGTCCTGCTTCGGCCTGGCCGAGCGGTTTTCGGTGGGCGCCTTGGCCGCGTTGTACCGGCGATCGTCGCTCGTGATCGGCATCGATAGCGGCGCGCTCCACCTGGCTGCGCTGGTCGGCGCTCGCATCATAGGACTGTACGGACCGGCCCCCCATCGACTCTGGCATCCATGGTGCCCCCCCCAGAGGTATCGGGTCGTACGGGTGTCCCTTCCTTGTAGCCCTTGTGATTGTATCTTCGACCCCCCGTGTGGCATAGCGCTCGACCCGCCGTGCATGGCGGGGATCACGGTCGAAGCCGTGATGCACGCAGCCGCCGAACTGCTGTCGCAATGACCCCACGCACATGCGTCCCAGCTTCTTCATCATCGGGGCCAACAAATGCGGCACGTCGTCGCTCTACCGCTACCTGGTGGACCATCCCGCGGTCCTGCCGTGCGTCGAGAAGGAACCGAACTTTTTCGGGACTCACAGCCCCGATTATATCGCCGGCCATATCGACGAGTACTTTGCCCTATTTCCCACGGACGAGCATGGCGGGCCGCTGACGTTTCAATGGGAGGCGTCCGACCAGGCCGGCGGTCCGCGGCTGACGACGGTTTGCATCGACCGCGCCCCGCACGGCGTGTACATCACGGGAGAAGCCACCGCCAGCACCTTTCACGAGGTGTCCCCCTCCTTGCTTCATCGGTACCTCCCGGAAACGAAGCTGATAGTCCTGGTGCGCAATCCGGTGGACCGGGCGTACTCGCATCATCGCATGTACCGGAGGTTCGCAGCCGCGGGAAACGAGTTGGGCTTCGACGTCGGTGATTTTCACCGAGACATAGAGGCGGAGTTGAGGGCGCACGAGCGCGGAGAGCGGACTCACTATCTCTATCCCGGTCTCTACATCGATCGACTGCAGGCGTGGCTCGCCGAGTATGGCGCGAACCAGGTCTGGACGATCGTCACCGAGGACCTCAGCCAGCCCCCGGTGGCACGAGACATCATGCGCCAGCTAGAGGCCTACCTCGGCTTGCCCGGTCACGACTATGCGGATATTCTCGCTCGGCGGTTCAATCATGCGCCCCCGGCGGACATCACTCCGTCCCTCCGTGCGTCGCTCGCAGCTTTCTATCGTCCCTACAATGTTCGACTGCAAGAATGTCTCGGACGGGATCTCCACTGGGACTGACGCTATGGGAGGCCGTACACGAGCAGGCTCTTATAGTCGTCCACTGGAACGAGCCGTCCCTCCGTCGCGATGGTGTCGACAACCTCTCGACATCGGGAGAAGTGGCTCGAACCCTTGTAGAAGAGTACTTTCCCTCCGGGATTCAGTTTTGACAGGAAGAGCGTCACAAGCGAGTAGTCGTCCAGCTCGGCGTACCGGGCCGTCCGCTCATCATAGAACTCGCAGAGATGGAAGAGCGTGACCAGATCGAGCTCGGGCAGGATGCGAGGAGTGAGGGTGTAGATGTCGCCAAACAGCACTTTATAAGTCTTGGCCGCGAGCGGATTGTCTATGATAAAGTCGACGTACGTTTGATGCTCTCGGCGCGAGGCGGTGATGGCGAGGATTTCGTTCGGAACCGCCGTCTCGAGGTTGGTCTTCCCTAGTATATGGTGTTCGCCAGTACCAAAGTGGAAGATCACCTTGTCGCGCACCCCCGCCTCGTTGAGGTAGTCGATAAAGTGGAGATCGCAGGGGCAACACGACCGTAAGGGCCATGACGCTTGCCAATAGTTTAGTTTCATCAGCACCCATCCACGCACGCGATCCACTGACCGTCGGTCATCAGATGCGGATCCACATGGTGCATTCTCTGGCTATTCCAACTCTGGCTATTCCGACCGTGGCCGGTAGCGCACAGCACCGGACTCTCTTCCACCTCTCTTTCGCGGTAGGCGGTGGGTGTAAGCTCGAGGATCTCGAAGGCTCGAACGCGGTCGCCATAACGGGTGTGACAATCCTGAGCGAAGCGAATCATCCTGTCACCCCACAGAGTCACCCTTCCTGCGGGTCGGGCAATGCGGGCGTCCCCCTCGACGATCGGGCTTTTGGGGTGCTCTTGCCACGACGTCATGAGATCCGCCGCATAGTAGAGGCGGAGCGTGTCGCTGTTTCCGACCGGAACGCACCCGAACATCCAAAATACGCCGTCGGCGCGAAAGATGGTGGGGTCGGCGTATGTCACCGGCAGTAGCGGCGCGATCCGGGTCCAGTCGGTGGGGAATCGAGTGGCGCGGTACAGGCTGACGCACCCCGCTCCGAGCGTCTCGGGGATCATGTAGTAGTCGTCGTGCCACTGGAAGACATGAGGATAAGACAGGTGAAATGGCTCCACGAGGACGATCCGACTGTACTCCCAATGAATACCGTCATCGCTCAGCGCTAGACCGATCTCTCCACGGTCACTGTCCTGGTTCAGGACCTCGAAGAACAGGTACCAACGCCCGTCCTGGCAGACCATGAAGGGATCCGCGACGAACTGGGCCCGTGCATCGGAGACGTCGTTCCGAGAAATGACCGGGTTGCGGATCGTGGCAGGGGCAGAAAGCCGTAACGGAGACGTTCCGGTATAGATCCCGATGGCCCATTGGAGTTGTGATGCGGGGCCAGAGGAAGTCGGTCGTGGACCCGCCTGGCCGAAAGGAGGGCATGGGCTCGATACCGGAGTCGGCGCACTCGGGGATCGCCGATCCCCCACTAGAAGCGACCCCCGCGAAGAGCCACGACTTCCGTCACGCCAGCGGCAGGGACGATGGAGCGATACGGCGGCGTCGGTTCGTACAGCCCAAACCCATACCCGGCCAGTGTGCTCATCACCGCGGCGCTGTCGACCCCCAAGTCCGGATGAATGTCCAGAAAGATCGACGTCAGCGAGGACTTGCCGAGCGTGCGATCCGCACCCACCAACACTTCCGCTTCGAAGCCTTCCACGTCGATCTTAATGGCGTCGACTTCGGCGTCTCCGATGAAGTGGTCGAGGGCACGTACGTCGACGATTTCCACTCCTTCCTCGACGCGACCTGGTAAGGAGAGTAAGCTGTGCAACCCGCTCATGGTCGCAAGGTGCAGGATGCCCTTGTAGTTATCCGAGCCGAGGGCGATCTGATGGCACTCGGCGTTACCGATGGCGTTCTGCGCGACGCTCCGACGAAGCCAGCGGAAGTTGTTCTGGTCGGGCTCAATCGCGATGACCCGCCCGGATGGCCCCACGATCGAGGCGGCAAGCACCGTAAAATCACCTTTGTTGGCTCCGATATCGATGAAGGTGGCGCCTGGTTCGAGGAACTCTCGTAGCGCTTGGACCTTTGCCTGTTCGTACAGGCCCAGAGCGCGGGCAAGCATCATCGGCGACTCCCGGACGTCCAAGTAGATCCTTCCGCCGGGCACGTCGTAGAGACGGTAGCCGCGGGGTAGCAGCGGACGGATGCCCCGGTGACATCGCACCAGGGTCGTGCTCAGGGCTCGCGCAGCGGCGCTTTGAAGCAACGGAAACGCCTTCGTCTTGATTGTGCCCGGGGCACGTGCCGTGCCCCTAGTCTGAAAGGGTAGGACATTCAAGACGGTCGCGCAACTCTGGCCGGGAGCCGGGATCCGCAGCCGAGCGGCGCATAGGAAGTATAAACCGTCTTTCTGATGAGTCGACGCCTGAGAACCGGGGGTGCCAGCATGTTGAGAAGGATGTTTCAGAGCTTCCTCTCGGCGCAGGAGCTGCTCCGTGCCCGCCCTCTCCGGTACCTGTTCGTGCTCGGACACGTTCGCTCCGGCTCGTCGCTGCTCGTCCACATCCTGAACAGCCACCCGGAAATCTGCGCTGTCGGGGAGAGCTGGCTCCTGTACGACGCCGAGGCGACGTTCCGGAAGCTGGTGCCTTTCGTCCACGCCACCCTGAGGAAACCTTTTCTCACCGAGACGTACGTGGTCGACAAGATCCTCGACAACGACCTACTCGAACGCGAGGATCTGCTCCGCCTGCCGAGGGTGTCCTCCATCTTCCTCCTTCGTGATCCGGAACGAAGCCTCCTCAGCATGCACGCTCATCGCATACGTCTGAAGATAATATCCGATTGGCCAGACGCTTTGAGCTATTATGAAGGCAGGCTGGAGCGCCTCACCCGGGACGCGCGTTTCATCGACGACCGACGGCGCAGCATGCTCGTCCTCTACGAGGAGCTGATCGACCGGCCGAGGCCATGCCTGGACGCACTCGGCGCCTTTCTCGACCTGCGCGCGCCCCTTCCGCTCACGTACGACGTGCACTCGTTCACGGGTGTCGACGGGCTGGGCGACTTCTCCGAGCACATCATGGCCGGAACGATCGAGAAGACCCCGCCTCCCACGGAGGTCCGCGTCCCGGAGGACATCCTCTCGCGAGGCAAGGCCGCCTACGACGACTGCGTCGCGGAGCTGTCCGCGCTCTGCACGACGGTTCCGGCCTAGCGCTTCGCGGGCGGCAGCCTCGCGGACGACCCGTGCGCTTCCCGGCGCGCCGACGGTGATGCGCCGCCCGAGCCCGCGCGGACGCAGGCGCCCGCGTCACCATCGGGCGCAGCACCGTGCGCATCTCGAACATCGAGAAGACCATCCCGAGGCACCGGCGCGCGCCGCCAGCCGAAAGGATCGGCCGCTCGCCATCGCGCGCCGCACCGGGGCGCTTGACGGGCCTCAGCGCGCAGAGGTAGCTTGCACTCCACGACCGACAGGTCACTCGAAGGCGGGAGAGTTCCTGACGATGGCGACGATCTCCGTCGAACGGTTGGGGAGGATGTGGCGGACGCAGAAGAACCTGCGCGTGATCGCCAGGAACAGCCGGCGCTCATGGCCGTCCGCCGCTCCCGTCTGGCCGCTGCCCCGCCAGGCGGGCGGTCCTTCCGACGAGGAGATCCGCGCTGAATTCGCGAAATATCCACTCTGGCACTACGCCTACCGTTTCGAGGGCGGCCTGGACTTCGCGGTTCGCCACGTTTTCCAGGACCCTCTCGCGGACAGCCCCGAACGGCCCCTGCAGCGATTCAGGCATTTCATGCCGTGGCTGCTGCAAGCGACGGGCGGGACGCTCGAAGGCAAGCGGGTCCTGGATGTCGCCTGCAACTCCGGCTTCTGGTCGATCCAGTGCGCGCTTCTCGGCGCAAGGGAAGTCGTCGGTTTCGACGCGCGCCAGGAGCTGATCGACCAGGCCAACCTGATCAAGCGCATTGTCGGCGTGAGGAACGTCGACTACCGTCTCCTCAACCTCTGGGAGATGACTCCCGACGCGCTCGGCGGCACGTTCGACGTGGTGCTCACCCTCGGCATCCTGTATCACCTTCCGAAGCCGGTGGAGGCACTCGAGCGGACAAAGGCGATGTCGCGGATTGCGTCCTGCTCGACACGTCGGTGTTCGCCGCGAAAGCGCCGCTGATCTTCCTCAAGTGGGAAGAGCCGTACGACATCCTGAGCGCCGTCGCCGCCGGCGTCTCGATGGAGCCGAGCAGGCGCAGCGTGGAGATGATCCTGAAGCACCTGAAGTTCAGGGAGTGGACGGAGATCCCGCTCCGGACCACGGACATGCCGGACGACTATCTCCGCGGCGATCGCGTGTCCTGGCTGATTCGGGTCTGAGGGCCGCGGTCGGCCCGTGCTTTACAGGTACGGGTACTTGGTGTGCACGCCCGGTCCTGGGCCCCCGCCAGGGTTCCACGGCTTCTGGGGCTCCCTCCGAGCCCACACGACCCCAAACCCGGCGCCCGCGCGGCGCGACGTCTGCGTCCGCCTCTGGAGCCCCACGCGGACCACCCAATCACCGACCGGCCCGCCCGACGCAACAGTACCGGGTTGCAAAACCCCGTTGAACTTCATATCCTTTGGAGCATACGGTCGCCCTGGGTTTCATGAAAGTCAACGTCTCCGTCAGGCAGTAGTTAGGTTAGCGCCATGCGCACGCTTCATTATAAGAACAGGTCGATCAAGTCCATATTTACGGAGCTTTACGAGCCCATAGGCGATCGGGAGATGATTTCCGGGTCGGGATCCGATCTTGTCCAGACCGCCGCGATCGCGCGCGCGATTCCGGAACTGATCAAGGAGCTGAAGGTGAAGACGATGCTCGACGCGCCGTGCGGCGATTTCTACTGGATGCGGCGCGTCGAGTTGGGGGTGGACAGCTATATCGGCGTTGACATCGTCGAGGAATTGATCGCGCGGCATGCGCGCAATCATGCCAGCCACAACCGGCGATTCATGTGCCTGGACGTTACTAAGGACAGTCTGCCAAGGGTGGATCTGATCTTGTCGCGAGACGCCCTTGTCCATCTCTCATCGCGCGACTGCCTGGCGGCGCTGGCCAACTTCAAATCCAGCAAGTCACAGTATTTGCTGATGACGACCTTCCCGGCGGTCATAAAAAACGAAGACATCCTGACCGGCGAATGGCGGCTGATCAACTTCGAGGCGCCTCCGTTCAACCTCCCGCCACCACTGCGGCTCATCAACGAGCATTGTACGGAAGATGACGGGGTCTATCGCGACAAAAGCCTCGGTCTTTGGAGACTCGATGACATTCTCAACTAAATGGGACAAGCTTCTTATCTACGAAAAGCGTCCTTTGAATTTCCTATACCCAACCCGAAATGCAATGTAACGGAAGCATGAGAATCGCAATCCTGTGTTACGGCACGTCGGGTAAGGGAGGCATGGAAACAGTCATTTCTCGTATTATCGGCGAATTGAACGAGTTGGGTCATGACACGGAATTATTCTTGCTAGGCGGATCTCATGACCAAAGCTGGCTTGGGGGTGTACGCAGCCGAATTGTTGGGAAGGTTCAAGACAGCAAACTAACCGGATATTTAAAGTACGCGTTCATTCTGCCAGGCATCCTTTGGCGGTTTCGCCCCGATCTGATCGTGGGAGCAGACGACAGAGCGGTATGGACAGCAATTATGATGAAACGCATGCTCAGGCTAAAAGCGCCCGTCGCCTCTTGGATGCATTTTGCGATAACTGACATTAGCTATGGCTTACTGAAAAAAGCCGATTTTCACTTGGCTATCAATTCAGAAAACGTTCAGCAGCTCATTGACCTTCATGTGGCAAAGCCGGATAAAATATATTTAGTGCATAATCCCGTAAAATTAACAGATCGAACCATTCCAAGTCCGACGGATGTTGCTCATTTCATTTATATAGGCAGGTTGACATACGACGGTCAAAAGCGAGTGAGCGATTTCATCACGGCGTTAAGCCAGGTCAAAGGAGCTTGGCAAG
>JALZID010000394.1 GCA_030860485.1 Pseudomonadota bacterium
TCTCAGACAAGTCGGTGTTCGACATGCCGGGCGCCGGCTCAATCGGGAAGCGCCTGGATGGACGGGCGGCGCTGACGTTGAACGTCGGCAAGTTGCTCGCGCTGGCGGCGAACTCGCGAGCTTATTATCCGAATCTTCAACTCGTTCTTGGCGGCAAGACAATCGGGCGAGCGCCAAAGGGCATCACACCGGGTTCAACTGAAGCTGAGGTCGATGCTTATCTCATGAACCCCGAGTTCTATCCCGCCGGCACCTTCGACGAAACGCAGGATGGCGTCGGTAATCCAGTGGTGAACACGCCGCTCTTTCGGCAGGACCTGGCCGCACCCTATGGCACGGCAGGTGAGTTTGCCATCCTGGATAACATTGGCAATTCCTCTTACACCTCGAATCTCGATCCGACGACATTGGTGACGCCAGAAGGCCGGGCATTTTTAAAAATCAAAGCGGGTACCCTAGGCGAGGAGTTGGCCAACAGTTACGAGAAGATTCTGAAGGAGACGGGCGTAACCGGTTATCCCTTTGTTAAAGCGAAGATGGCGGGAAAACCTGGCGAGTTGGCCAATATCGTGGGGCGCCGCGTGGACGACCAAAAGCTTATCGACATGAGTGCTTACATCGACGCGCTCGAGGCCCCGAAGGGCGCGGCGGTCGATCCAGTGGCGTCGGCGCGCGGACGGGGACATTTCCGGAACAACTGCACGAGTTGCCACAATGTCGATCAGAACAGGCCGGTCCCCACCATGCTCGTCGATATGAAGAAGATGATGCCCGACTACCAGCCGGAAGTTCTCGGCCAGCGGCCCCCTTTGAGCCCGATTCAAAATTCATCCGGTGGCTTTGACGACAAGATGATCATCGTGGATGCGAGTGATCGCGGAGACAAGCGCGGGTTCGCACTGCCGCTGCTTCTGGATTTGGATAGAAAAGAAAAATTCCTGCACGATGTTTCGGTCACGGGATTGGATGCGCTGCTTGACCCCAAGCGAGGTGACAAAGCGCCGCATCCCTTTTACATCTCCGACCCTTCGCAACGCGGCGAGATGGTTGATTTTCTCCGGGGCTTGGACACGGGAGAATCTCCGGTCGCCAGGAAGGAAATGATCGAAGACCCGACGCAGAAGATCAGCCGGCCGCGCCAGCTATATACCGGTCATGCGCGCCGTCCCTTCGTACCAGTCGACTCGCGGTGATCGGCGGGGGGACGTGCGCCGGTCGAAGGTCCAGGATCTCTACCGTCTCGGGCCGGGCGTCCGCTAAAGGAGCTTGAGGTCCAGACCCCGTTCCACCAGCCACAGGGCGGCCAGCACCAGGATGGCGAGCGAGCCGCCCTGAAACACCATGCGTGCGTATAACCCCGTATGACGCGCGGCATAGGCCAGCGGGAGGAAGGCCGCCACGATCGCGAGTTGGCCGCACTCCACCCCCAGGTTGAACGCCACGAGCGCCAAGGCCAGAGAACCGGTGGGCAACCCGAGATCGAGGAGCACGCTCGCGAACCCGAGACCGTGCACGAGCCCGAACCCGAAGGCCACCAGCCAGCGTCGTGCCGTCACCAGCGGATAGAGGTTGTTGAGCGCGGCCAAGAGCACCGAGGCGGCGATGGCCGACTCCACCAAACGGGCCGGGAGGGCGATCACCCCGAGCACGGCGAGGCTCAAGGTCACCGAGTGCGCGAGGGTGAATGCCGTCACCACCTTGACGACCTCTGTGAGCGCCGGGCGGAATCCCGATACGGGGACCCAGTGCCCGCCGCTGCGCCACAAGACGGCGGGGAGCAGGAGGCTTAGAAGAAACAGGATGTGGTCGTAGCCGATCCAGATGTGCCATACCCCCTCTCGGCCATAGTCCAGGAACTCCCCGAGGCGGGAGGGGGCGTCGAGGGCCAGCGTGTGCTCGCGGCGATCGGTCGCAAAGATCCCGATCTGGGTCTGTCCCTCGTGTTCCGCGCGCCACAGCCCCCGGTGCTGCGCATCCAGATCGAAGAACAGGTCGTAGTGCAGGACCAGGCGCGGCCCTCGAGCGGCGCAGCGTGCCGAGAACCGTAGTACGGTGTAGGTGCCGTCCGTATGGCGATCGACGAGTTGCTCCTCCACCTGTGCGGCACAGGGCTCTGCGCCCGACGACACCCGAAGGTGTCCCAGCGCATAGGTCGCGATGGCATCGTGGCGCCCCTTGAGCTCACCCCAGGTGATGGCGCCATCGCCATCCGGATCCAGCCCGATCGCATAGTCGAGGTCGCGCAACGCGATGTCCCATTGCCCGGACACGACCTGGTCCCGCACCGTGAATGTGAGGTAGCTGTCGCTCGGTTTGTGGGCCACGGCGGGCGCACTCCAAAACCACGCGATCACCAAGGCCAGAAACAGCATCGTCTACCTCTTGGCCTCCAACTGGTTCGCGAGCCGGCGCAAAGGGAGGTCCTGGAGCCCGGTCCGCTCCATCAACTCGAGGACCGGTCGCGCCGCCTCGGGCTGCCCCGAGGCCAGCGCCGCCTCGAGCAGGATGCGCGCATCCCGTGGCTCGCGCTGCACGGCCCAATTCGCCTTGGCGAGCGTGAGCGCCGCCTGAGGTTGGTCGACGAGGTGCAGGAGGAACCGGGCCTCCTCACCCTGGTGCAGGTTATCGCCGCGCTGCCGGCTCGCCGCAAAGCGCGCCCGCAAGTCTTCCATGTGCGCCTCCTTCCCCGGCGCGCCGATCTCGCGCTCGGCCAGGGTCAGGCGCAGGAGCAGACCATCGACCCGCGTGTCTTCGCGGAGTAACGCGACCACTTCTCCCGCGCGCCCCTGGTCGAGGAGGAAATCCGCGTACGCCCCGAGCAGATAGGCATCGTGGGGGCCTAACGTCTGCGCCTCCTGGAAATGGCCCTCGGCGCGCCCCCAGTCTCCCAGACGTTCGGCGGTCTTGCCGAGCAGCGTCGCGAGCCTTACCCGCTCGCCCAGCGTGGCATTCTGCGACTGCCCCTCTGCGAGCCGGAGCAGCTCATAACCGCCCTGGGCCTGACCCGAGAGGCTCGCCACGCTGCCCATGCAGCTGAATGCGAGGAAGGCCTTGCGCAGTCGCGCGAGGGCCTCGCAGGCTTGCCGGGCCGCCTCGTAGTCGGCGCGCACGATGAAAATGACGGCCCGCATGAGCCAAGCTTGGGGATCCGCGGGCTCCTTCTGCAGAAGCCGGGACAGGTCCTGCAGGGCCGGGTCGAATTCATGCCGGCTCTGGCGGATCGCAGCCCGCAGGAACAGGATCTCCGGGGGCGGGTCTGTGAGCCCCCACCAGGGTTCCAGGGCGGCCTGGGCATAGCCATAGTAGCGCGGGTCCGACTGGACCTGGCCGAGCTCGATGTACCGGCCCGCCACCGCTACGGCCCGCGCCACATCGGTCGGTGCGCGGGCGAGTTGGTCACGCAGTCGACGCAATTCGCCGGAATCACCCCCTAAGGTCGTGGGCAGCCGTTCCAGGACATCCGCGTCGCCCTCGGGAATGAAAGGCGTCGCACCGAGAGGCCGGGTGAAGCCAATCACGGCGAGAAGGATGGCGAGGCCCTTCCCGATCGACCTCCCTCTTAGGCCACGCATGTCAGCAGTATCGCCGTATGCGCCGCTGCTGCTGCCCCACCGAGAAGGTGGGCCGCGCCCCGGGCGGCGCGGCCCATTAGCCCTAATTGCGGGTCCGATCGTCCTCGCCCACCGGGCCGGGCGTGAACGGTTGATGCGTCGGCGGGAAGAACGGGAACACGTCGCGCAAGGGTTGTTCGTTGGGTCCGGTGCTGGTCCCCGTGGTGATGGTACCGTTGGTGACGACCGTAAGGATGGTGTCGATCACGTCATCCCCCAATCGGCGCCCGTTCGGGAACGCCGCCTGCGGGTTATCGCCCCCGCCCAAACCGGTGTTCGGTATCCCGAGGTTCACGCGCAGAAAATCGCCGTTCGTCACGGCCAGGCTCGCGAGCAGGTCGATATTGGCTTGGTTGGTCCCGAGCGCGCGGAGGGTCCCGACGATGGCGGGCGCGAACCTCCCAGCCGCATCGTCCAAGGTCGATGCGCGGTTATGCGCGTCCTTGAGCGGGAACGGGATCAGCGCCACATTGACCGCCGGGTTGCCCGAGCGGTCCAACTGCCGATCCGGTCTACCAGGACGATTAGGTCTATCGATGCGAAAGCCCCGGGTCGTCGCGTTCAGGCCGACGATGGTGTTACCCCTTAGATTACCCAGCAGCGACACCGGGAACCGCAGGGCGATCGCGATGTTGTTATAGCCCGCGAAGGTATCGCGGCCGCGCGTCAGTAGGGTCGGGTTGGGAGCGCCCCTGAGCACCGAGGCGACGAAACGGGCAAAGCCCGGGATGTCGAAGGTGAAGGGGTCATCCACCTCGCCGGCGAAAAAGTCAACGACTCCGAGTCTGGTGGTCACCGTGGTCACCACCGGGGTGGGCGAGGTGCCGCTCAGATTCGAAGGGGTCGTGGGCGCCCTGAACCTCGCTAACCTCCGAACGGTGGGCAGCTCGCGCCGAATGGTGATGGTGGCGGTCTGAGGCGTGGTGCCCGAGGTGACCTTCCGAGAGAATGTGACGGAAATGAACCGGTCAGGCCTCGCATCGCCGGTGGTTTCGAGCTCGAATCCATAGGTCAGCAGGTGGTCGAACACGGAGAAATTGACCGCCTCCCCGGCGGGGATAAACCCCTGCAAGGTCATGGCGATGACGAGCCTGCTGTTGTCGTTGGGATCGAGAAACAGGAAGGAGTCGCCGGTATCGCCAGAGCGCGCCGATCCCGACACGAACGGCGCGTCGCCATGGTCGGCGGCCCTGCTGGGTGGCAGGCCCGCGAGGAAGGTGATGCCCGCTATTGCCGCGGCGAGCGTGGATTTCAGCAAACGGCTGGTGCAAGCACTCATGGTCGTAGTCCTCTTTTATCGTTGCTTCGATACCCGGCCACGGTCACAAGTCGCCCCCGGCTCCCCTCTCCCTCCGGGAGAGGGCTAGGGTGAGGGGATCAAAAAGAGCGATTCGTGATCGTGCCTCGTATAACACACCTCGGTCAGTCTCTGCCAGACCGGGCTCCTATGGAGCGCACGCCCAGCCCCTCCGAACGGCGCGCCCACCACGGAACCGGCCGACCGGCACGGGAGCGAAGACTACCACAAAGCGATCGCTGGAGACCGGCCTTTCGTATACACACAAGACCGGTTCTCGGATGTGGCGGATCCTCGATCGCCCCCGGACCTCCGGTGGCGGGTCCCGGGGTCGGAGCACCGGTGACTCAGAGGCCCGCCTTGAGTGCCTCGACGAAGCGGCGGTATCGCGTATGCGGTGGTGCCGTCCCATCGAGAAGGCGGGCCGCGCCGCCGGACGGCGCGGCCCGGAGGCCTTAATTGCGGATCCGATCGTCCACCGTCCCGGGTACGAACGGCTGATGCGTCGGCGGGAAGAACGGGAACAGCCATGGCCCGCGGCGGCTCGCGCGGCGAGCGAATGGTCGTAGCCCTCTTTTATCCTTGCTTCGATAACGGCCCCGGTCACAAGTCGCCCCCTTGGCCCCCCTCTCCCGCCGAGTGTGTCGCCAAGGTCTTCGACAGGTGCCAGTAGCTTTTGCTGCTAATCGCCGTCAGAATCGCCTGACGCTTACTGGTCCCCAACGCCAGAAGATGGGGTTCCCCGTATCCTGGAAGACCTGCAGGAGGAAGGCGAGCGGGTCAACCACAAGCGGGTGGCGCGCCTCATGCGCTCGGCGGACTTGGTCGGGATCAGTCGACGCAAAGGGTTCAAGACCA
>JALZID010000395.1 GCA_030860485.1 Pseudomonadota bacterium
TCGCGTATTTCGGTCCTTCGCGGCCGAGACCGGAGTCCTTCACGCCCCCGTACGGCATCTGATCGGCGCGGAAGGTCGGGACCTCGTTGACCGTGACCCCGCCCACCTCCAGGTGCTCGAAGGCGTAGTGGATCTTTCGATAGTCTTGCGTGAACACCCCGGCCTGCAGTCCGAAGCTGGAGTGGTTGATGGCCGCCACGGCCTCCGCGAAGTCGGTGAACCTCTCCACCACCACGATCGGACCGAAGGCCTCGAGCGCACACACCTTCATCGTGGGCCGGGTGCCGGTTAGGACGGTCGGCGCATAGACGGCACCGTCCCTGTGCCCGCCCATCACCACGGTGGCGCCGGCCGCGCGGGCTTCGTCCACCCACGACTGGATGCGCTTGGCGTTGCCCTCGTCGATCATGGCCGAGACATCCGTTGCTTCCTCCTCGGGATCGCCGACGCGAAGCCGCTGCGCTTCGGATCGAAAACCTTCCAGGAACGGCTCGAACACCGAGGCCTCGACCTGGATGCGCTGGGTGTGGATGCAGCTCTGGCCGGCGTTGGTGAAGGCTCCGATCACCGATTTCTTGATGGCGCGTTCCACATCCCCGTCCCGATCGACGATGAGCCCGGCGTTGCCGCCCAGTTCCAGGACCACTTTCTTCTTGCCGGCGTTCTTCTTCATCTCCCAACCGACATCCGGCGAGCCGGTGAAGGACAAGAGATTGAAGCGCGCGTCGGTCACCAGCCGGTTCCCGGTCTCCCGGTCCATCGGCAGCATCGAGACGCCGCCCTTGGGCAGCGCCGTCTCGTCAATGATCCGGGCCAACAACAGCGCCGAGATGGGTGTCTTGGAAGCCGGCTTCAGGACGATCGGGCATCCCGCGGCGATGGCCGGGGCGATCTTGTGGGCCACGAGATTGAGCGGGAAGTTGAACGGTGAAATGCCGGCCACGAGCCCGACCGGAAAATACTTCACGATCGCCTCTTTGCCGCGCGCTACAGGCGTCCAGTCCAGGCGCAAGAGCTCGCCGGGGAGGCGCTTGGCCTCCTCGGAGGCAATGAGGAAGGTCTGCGCGGCGCGCTCGGCCTCGACGCGCGCGGTCTTTAGCGGTTTGGCCGCTTCCCGCGCCATGATCCGGGCGAAGCGCTCGCGATGCTTCAGTATCCCCGCGGAGATATCCTGGAGGATCTGATAGCGGAGATAGGTCGGCAAGACGCGCATGGCCTCGCGCGCGCCCTCGGCCGCCGTGACCGCCCGCTCATATTCTTCCTCACCGCCGAGGTAGGTCCGATAGGTGGCGACACCCGAATACGGGCTCACGACGTCGAGGACCTTCGAGGTCGTCGTGAACTCGCCGCCCGCGTAGATGGGAAAACTCTCGCTCATCGTCGTCACCCCACGCGCTCAGACCTCGTGCAGCAAATCGTCGCAAGCGCAGTAGATTCTTTCACTGTATCTCAGAGTTTGTGAAAAAATCGTCGCGAGCGAAGGGAGGTCGCGTTCCGCCGGAGCGGAGGAACCGGAGTGTATACCCTCCAGTTGCATAAATTCTGTTGTGTAGTGGCAGAGAATGGCGTCGGTTAAGGGTTTTAACGAGTTTTAAGCTTTTCGCTGGACATCACCGTAGGTGAGGTCTAGACATTCGACGAAAAGGCTGATCCTATGATCAGAAATATATGGAAAGCGGCCTACGCTTCTCGGTATAATATGTTTGCCGAAACAGTAAGATCCGAGAAGGAGGCCGCTTCTATGAAGTGTAGCAGAGCCGACGTCCACTGCAAGACTCACAGCCTTCCTCAACTGCGTTTTGAGGATAGCCAACTGACCTCGTTTTCGGGGCTTATCCTCATCCAAGAGCTCTTCTCGCGTCTGGGATTGAAGGAGCGGCTGCGGCGCTGTTTTAGCCATCTTACCGTCAACCCGATCTTCGGCTATCCCGCCCTGGTACTGTGTTTGGTCGTGCACCTCTTGCTCGGATACCGGCAGTTGCGCGATGTGCGTTACTACGCGGATGATCCGCTGGTGAAGCGGATCCTGGGCTTGCGCCGGCTGCCGGATGTGGCCACCGTGAGCCGCGGGTTGGCAAGGGCTGACCAAGACAGTGTCAAGCACCTGCAGAAGATGCTGTGCGAGCTGGTCATCGCACGGTTGGTGGCACTGAAACTCTCCCGGGTGACGCTCGATTTCGATGGCTCGGTATTGGGCACCTCGCGCTTTGCCGAGGGGACGGCGGTGGGGTTTAACCGC